>JACRAV010000245.1 GCA_016213305.1 Candidatus Zixiibacteriota bacterium
CAGGCACTGATTCGATCGCCTCGGATGTCAAAATCTGCCCGGAGGACAGATTTCGCTTGGCTCTGTACCCCTGGATGTTGTCAAGCGATCTGACCGGTTGCTCCCGCAAGGAGGTCACGTCCATCGTCTTTCGTTCAATTTGAGATTCATTGATCAGCTCGTGCAGTTTGATGTCGGCGCCCACCACACACACCTCGGCGTACCGACGCACCCGCAGACTGATCTGTCCCCGGCGAAGTGGTCCGTTCGGAGTGGATACCTCGGCGATGATACTGACCAGCCCGATCGGCTCTTTTTGAAACAGAGGTTTGATGTTCACCGCTTCGGACGCCACCGTGGTGTCGCCAAGCTGGGATGAGACAATTTCAATCCGGCTGGTGAGCGTGTCGAGGTTGTAACGCGCCATGAATTTCTGCTCCACGGCCTCAAAGAGCGTGGCGCCGAACACTGGCATTCCCCCGGAGAGAACAGCGGTCAGCGTGAGCAGAAATATGGCGCAGGGGCGTTTCATCGTTTACCGTTTGAGATTATTGGCGATCCCCGACATGTCGTCGGCCGTCTGGATGGCCTTGGAGTTCATTTCATATGCGCGCTGGGCGACGATCATGTTCACCATTTCATCGACCACCTTGACGTTGGAGGTTTCCAGATATCCCTGATTCAACGCGCCGTTCCCTTCCAAACCAGGAGCGCCGGTGATCGGATTACCGGAGGCGCCCGACTGCATGTACAGGTTGTGGCCGATGGCAATCATTCCGGCCGGATTGATAAAGCGCGCCAGTTCGATCTGGCCGATCTCAATCGGCTGGTCGGTGCCCGCCTGAAGTACTTCTACCGTACCGTCGGTGCCGACCGCCACTTGCGTCGTATTTTCGGGAATCGTGATTTCGGGCAGGAGATAATAGCCGTCGGATGTCACCACCCGGCCGTCGGCGGATAACTTGAAGGAGCCGTCGCGCGTGTAAGCGGTGGTGCCGTCGGGACGCTGAATTTGAAAGAAGCCGTCCCCTTCAATGGCCAGGTCAAGCGGTGCGCCGGTCTGCTGAAAATCACCGGTCGAATATTCGCGAACCGTGGCCGCCGGTCTGGTACCATAACCGATCGCCAGCCCGGTCGGGACCTGGTTGCCAACCGCCGTCGCCGTGCCCGGCATACGGAAATGCTGATACAGCACATCCTGAAACTCCAACAGCGATTTCTTGAATCCCGGCGTGTTCACGTTGGCCAGGTTGTTGGCGATGTTGTCGACGTTCATCTGTTGAGCCGACATCCCCGTCGCCGCCGTCCGCATTGCTTTGATCATATCTTTACTCCCTTATCTGCCTTTCAATGATTACCGCCCCGTACCGGCCACTTTCTGGAACAGGTGGTCCAAAGACTGATCTTGTGACTGAAGTGCCCGGGCATTGGCTTCGTATGTCCGGTATGCCACGATCATGTCCACCATCTCGTGGACGACATCGACATTCGCCTGTTCGAGATACCCTTGCCGGAGTTGCGCGGAGATCGACGGGCGAAGTTCCTGGCCGTCGGGAACGCCGAACAGCGATCCACCCAGCCGGTGAAGTTTGTCCAGATCATCCGTTGAGACGGTCACAATTCGGTCCACCCGACTGCCGTCCACTTCGACCTCCCCACCCGGCGCAATATTGACTTTGCCGTTACCGACCTGGATCGGGCCGCCTTCGCCGCGAAGCAGAAAGCCGCCGGGATATTCGATGTACCCTTCAGGATTGACCGCAAAGGTGCCGGAACGAGTCAGCACGGTGACGCCGTCGGGCGACTGCAACTGGAAGAACCCGTCGCCTTCGATGGCGATATCCAGCGGATTATCCGTCTTGTCGAACGCCCCGCCCTGATAATCGACATACACCTGATCGACCATCGGCTGTTCCCAATCGGCTTTCCTGGGCATGAGTTGTTTCTCCGCCCGGGAAAGTTCTTTGGTGAACATCCGGTCCTTCTTGAATCCCGCGGTGTTGACGTTGGCGAGATTGTTGGCGACCAGTTCCTGCTTTTGCACTCGCGGAATCATGCCGGAGGCCGATGTGTACATGCCTTTAATCATAGATTTCTCCGACGATTCAATTAGCAGGGGGTGTGCCAAGCACCCATGGATCGTCCTAATGGCTTATCCATGAGGCGGTTACGGCGATTACCTAAACTGTAGGCCGGGGTGAATCAGGCCTGATTCTGGAAGTTCTTTCCGGTAAACACCCGAAAGTATTTCCAAAAGGCGCCCCCGAAGTTGTCTTTATTGCCACCGCCCTGAAGGGGGTTGCATACCCTGGCGGACCCGCCGCTAAACCGATTGCATCACCAATCGGTCTCCCCTATATTTACAGCCGACGTAAGCCCAGATGTGTCTTGCGGTTACTTGCCAGCTCGGCGTCTTTGAATGATTCGATCGGACAGGATGAAATAGGCCTTTGGTGTTGCACGACGTTTGCTTTGATCCCAGTGGCTGTAGTCAGCCGATGATTATGCAGAACCGTTACAGAATTCTCTGGCTCATATTCTCCCTGCTTGTATTGGCGGCCTTCGGGGCGCGAATCAAAGCGGCGCCGGTGGATGCGGGAATTCCCGATACCGTCTCGATTGATTCGGTGACCGCCTACCTGAACGGCTCGGGCGTTGTGCCGGTGAGATTCTTCAACGATGAACCGCTGACGGGCATCGAAGTTACGTTGAAAAAGAGCTCGGCCGACGTGAAACTGGATTCGGTCTCCTTCGCCTCGGGTCGGCTGGCGTCGGGGGCAATGACCGGACTTACACGAAATTCTGACGGCACTTTTACGATTTATGCGCTGACCTTTGATAACATTGCCCCCGGCTCCGGACTTATGTGCCGGATGTATTTCTCCTACGCCCAGAGCATAGTGCCGCAAACCGTCAAGTTCGACACGACAACTTTTGTCGACGGTCAGATCTGGCACGGCACCACGTTCAACGACACCTCGGCATCCGGCTCGTTTACGCCGCAATTCGTGCCCGGCTACCTGAACATCCAGACGTCGCCGCCCACTTTCGATTCGCTCTGGGTCGCCGACATAACCGCGGCCCGAGGCCAAAAAGTAGCCGTTGATGTTGGGTTGTACAACGAACGCAACGTCAAGAATGCCGATATCGCGCTGACTTACGGCAGTAGCCGCCTGCAATTTGACAGCGTATCGTTCGCTGGAACGCGCGGCGCCCAGGCGAATATCTCCGGCAGTACCGACGGATCGACGCATTCGCTATATGTCGGGCTGAGTTTCGGTGACGGTACCCCGCTGTCGCCCGGAAGCGGCCGGATCGCGACCCTGCATTTCACCGTCGCGCCAGACGGTTCCGATACCGCCATTACAATCGACACGACCACGTATCTCTCTCTGTTGACGACAACCCTCACTCTGACTTCAGTGGATGCCAACCGGCAGATCGTTCCGATCTTCCACCAGGGTCAAGTGACTATTCAGGGATCAACCGGTGTGGATGACGGCACCGAACAACTGCCGACCGCATATCAGCTCCTGCAAAATTATCCGAACCCCTTCAATCCCACCACGGAGATCGCATTCTCCCTCCCAATGCCGGGCGAGGTGCATCTGGACATTTACAATATTATGGGTCAGCGTGTTCGGGAGCTGGCAGGTGGATTCTTGCCGGCCGGATATCACCAGATCACGTTCGACGGGCGCTCGGACAACGGCCAGCCGCTGGCCTCGGGCGTCTATTTCTACCGACTCAGCGCCGGCGTCTTTTCGCAGACGCGCAAAATGGCGCTGGTGAAATAACCCTCTATATACTTGATGTCAGCCCGATGATGGGTTGGATGCCCGGCGAATACGGAAATTGTTGGCCGAAATTTCGTCGTTCTGTTTGTTGATCGTCTGTTCAACGCCCTGATTGAATTTCGCCTGCTGTCGTTCCTTGAGTTTGTCGTAGGTCTTGCGTTCGCGCGACGCCTCTACCAGACGTTGCCGCTTCTTTTCGGCCTCTGATTCCAGTCCCCGCAAAATTTCGGCGCCGGCAAGAGCGTCTCTCTTCAGCTTCAAATAGTACCGCGAGTACCACAGCATCTGCGCGGGCTGGAGCGATCCACCCTGTATCTGACGCTGGTGCTCCATGACCTGCAGACGGCCGGCTTCCAGACGGTGCAAATGCTCTTTCTGCGCCTGTACCCGGTGCACGGCCACAGCGTGCTCTTTCTGGCGTTCTTTCTCCTGATGCGCTTTTATCCGTTGGATCGGCTCCAGGCGAAATTTGAATTTCTTCATGGTCGGAGGACTACGGCTTGAGCAGGTCCCGCAACTGGGCCACCGCCTGCTGGTGGTCGCACCGCTCGGCTATCGGCTGGCGGAAAAACTGGTTGAGCGGATCAATCTTCGCAATAGCCCGGTCGATCTTCGGGCTGGATCCTTTGACATAGGCGCCGATGCTGATCAGATCTTCCGCTTCGCGATAGGTGGCGATGATCTGGCGGGTTTCAGCGGCCAGCGCCTGTTCCTCTGGTGTCGTGACGTCTTTCATAAGCCGACTGATCGAGTCGAGCGCATCCACCGCCGGATACTGATTCATCGCGGCCAGACGCCGCGACAGGGCCACATGGCCGTCGAGAATCGAACGCACCGCGTCGGATACCGGTTCGTTGAAATCATCTCCTTCCACGAGCACCGTGTACAGCCCGGTGATCGATCCCAGCTCGGAGCTTCCCGCCCGCTCCAGCAGGGTCGGCAAGAGGGCATACATCGACGGCGGATACCCCTTGGTGGCAGGCGGCTCCCCCACGGCCAGCCCGATTTCGCGCTGAGCCATGGCAATTCGGGTGATCGAATCCATCAGCAACATTACGTCCTTACCCTGATCGCGGAAATACTCCGCAATGGTGGTCGCGATCATCGCGCCTTTGATGCGGAGAATGGCCGGTTGATCGGAACTTACCGCGATGACAATCGACCGCTTCAGTCCTTCCGGCCCAAGATCATTTTCAATGAACTCCCGCACTTCGCGGCCGCGTTCGCCGACCAGGGCGATCACATTGACGTCCGCCGATGATCCCCGTGCCATCATGCCCAGCATGACCGACTTCCCCACTCCCGAACCGGCGAATATCCCCAATCGTTGCCCCTTGCCCACCGCGGCCAGAAGATCGATTGCTTTGATTCCGGTGCGAAGCGGCTGGGTGATGCGGCGACGGTTAAGGGCCGGTACCGGCGACGCGTTGATCGGTCGGCTCGAGAGAGCCATGACCGGTCCGCGCCCATCCAGCGGTTGACCCAGCCCGCCAAGAATTCGTCCGATGAGACCGTCGCCCACCGGCACACGAAGTTGCTCGAAAGTCGAGGTGACAATGGCCCCCGGGTGAATGCCGGTGATTGGACCGTACGGCATGAGGAGCAGTCGGTCGTTCCTGAAGCCGACAACCTCCGCTTTCACCTGTGAGCCGTCGTCGAAATTTTCTATGGAACAGAGACGCCCGATGGATATGGAAGGCCCGGCGGATTCTACCACCAGCCCGACTACCTGCGTTACTTTGCCGAAATGTTTGACTGTGCGCGCGCGGTCGATCCGGTCGGCATACATCTCGTAGGGAACATGGCTCACGATTTCCCCTCGGTGTTCGTCAGCACGTCCTCGATGACTTCAAATTGCGACTCCAGCCGGGCGTCGATATCCCCGACCGGCGTCTGGATGAAACAGCCGCCGACTTTAACACGCGGATCGGCTTCGATGGTGAGTTCACGGATCAGGGTCTGACTCGAAAGATACTTTTGTATATTCTGCTCGACTACGGGCAGATAGTCGGGATGGACCAGTATTTTGAGCCGCGAGCGGTCGGTCAGTTGATCGATGATGCCGGCGATCATGGCCGCCGTTTTTTCGCGGTCGATCTCGACAGCGTCACAGGTGACTTTCCGGCTGATCCGAATGACCAGTTCAAGAATCTTCTGCTTGGCCTCCTCCAGCACGGTGGCGCGGGCGCGAACGGCGTCGCCGATCGCCTGGTCGAACTGTTGCATAACCCGCCGGGCTTCAGCCATCCCCTGCTCATACCCGGCCTTGCGGCCCTGATCGAACCCGTCTTGACGCGCATCCTCCTTCTCCCGAGTGAGAACCTGTTCAAACTCTCCGATTTCCTGCACCGGGATCAGCTTGGCGCCCGTGGGGGCGGTTATGTACTGCACTCTGGGAAACAGGCGCGCCAGCTTGCGCTCGGCGGCCGCTTCGGCCTGGGCGTCGAGTTGTTGCTCGCCGATGAAGATCGTCGGCGCAACGGTCACATGTCGCAGGACATTAGACAATAATATCCTCTTTGCGGCCTCGACCGGCGATAATGATCTGCCCTTCTTCTTCGAGCCGCCGCACGGATTCGACAATCCGGGACTGGGCCGCCTCGACATCGGACAACCGCGTCGGCCCCATGAACTCCATCTCCTCCTTGATCATGTTGGCGACACGTTCCGAGACGTTCTTGAAGATCTTCGTCTTGACTTCCTCGTTGGCCGCCTTGAGCGCCACCGACAGGTCCTTGGTTTCCACTTCCTTGAGCAGACGCTGGATCGACCGGTCGTCGAGCAGGACTATGTCGTCGAAGACGAACATCATGTTCTTGACCTCGGCGGCCAGATCAGGGTCCTCGGCTTCGAGCGATTGCAGAATGTTCTTCTCGGCCGTCGAATCGATCAGGTTGAGAATTTCGGCGATCGCCTTGGCGCCGCCGGAGACCGACAGGTCGCGTCCGGCCGTGCTTCCGAACTGATCTTCGAGCGTCCCTTCGATTTCTTTCAAAATCTCCGGCGATATCTTTTCCATGGTCGCGATCCGAAGAGCGATCTCCGCCTGCAGTTCGGGGGACAATTCCGACAGGACCGAGGCCGAATGCTGGGGCAACAATTGGGTCAGGATGAGCGCTGTGGTCTGCGGGTGCTCATTTTGGAAGAAGCCGGCCAGTTGTTTCGGATCGATATCTTTGAGGAGTGAAAATCCCCGCGACTTGAAGGAGGATTCCAACCGCCCCATGATCTCCTTGGCTTTGTTCTTGCCCACCGCTTTCTCCAGGATTTCCTTGGCGAAATCAACGCCGCCCTGCGAGATGTACTGCCGCGCCATAAAGATGTCATGGCACTCCTCGACCACCTTCGCCTCCACCTCGGCCGGAACATCGCGCAGGTTCGCGATTTCGATGGTGATCTTCTCGAGCTCCTCTTCGCGCATCCCCTTGAGCACGAGCGCGGAAACTTCGGGGCCGAAGGCGATCAGGGCGATCGCCGCTTTCTGTTGACTTGTCAGTGCCGTAAAATCCATCTTCCACCTACTCAATCATCATGGTCTTGATGACCTTGGCAATTTCTTCAGGCCGTTCCTTGGCCATGACCTGCATCTGATCGACCAAGCGCGGTTTGCGCGCTTCCGCGACGATGGCCTCCACTTCCTCGATCGGGGCGGCCACCGACCGCCGCGGACCTCCGCCCACCGGGGAAGGCGGCGGCAAAATCCGGGACAGGGCCGCGAACAATTTTTTCGACTTCCGTTTGAAATACAGAAGGGCGAGAACCACCAGCAGAACCACGCCAACCTTCTTGCCGATATCCATGTACATCTCGCGCTGATACATGTTGTCCAGCGCCTGCCGGTCCACCTCAACCTGCTCGTGATCGAACGGCACATTCACTATTTCGATCTGGTCGTTTCTCTGCGGATCAAATCCAACCGCACTCTTGACGATTCCGGCCAGACGGTCAAGATCATCCTGCGAACGCGGCTGATACACGCGCTCGGCGGACTCCGTTCCCTCTTTGGGCGTCTGATAAGTACCGTCCACCGTCACCGCCAGCGACAACCGCTGGATTGTCCCCACCGCATGAATGATATGTTCGACCGTCTTATTGAGTTCGTAGTTGGTGACAATCGTCTCGGAGCTCTCATCCTGCTTGCTGTCTTTGGCCTGGTCGTTCTTGTCCGAAGACGAACTGCTATTGGTGGTCTTTTCTTCGCTCCGAATCGACGGTTTGTCCGGGTCATACGACTCCGAGGTTCGCTCCA
>JACRAV010000246.1 GCA_016213305.1 Candidatus Zixiibacteriota bacterium
CTTCGAATCTATTCGCGCGGCGGCGATCGATCAGATAGCTATCTGGGCGGAACGGAGTGGGGTCGAGATTATCCGTTCACAAGAAGGGGCTGACCCCGGATCGGTGGCGTTTGACGCGGCGGCGGCGGCCAGAGCGCGCAATGTCGATATTCTGCTGGTCGATACCGCCGGGCGACTGCACACCAAGTCGCACCTGATGGAAGAATTGAAGAAGATTCGACGGGTGGTGGAACGAGCGGCGCCGGGGGCGACTATTCTCAGCAAACTTATCATCGACGGCAATACCGGTCAGAACGCCATTTCCCAGGCGCGTGTTTTCACCGAGGCGGTGGGATGCGACGGGCTGATTATCACCAAACTCGACGGCACGGCGAAGGGCGGGATTGTCATCGCTATCTCTGAGGAACTATCCGCCCCGGTCGATTTTATCGGGCTGGGGGAAGGAATCAACGATCTCCAGCCGTTTGACCCCAAAGCGTTTGCCGAAGCGCTTTTCACGCCATGATCAAGCTGGATATACGGACCCGTAACCGGCAGGAGTTTGTCGATGTCACCGAGCGGGTGCAACGGGCGGTGACCGACAGCGGTTTCGAATCGGGAGTCGTTACTTGTTTCGTGCCCCACACTACTGCGGCCGTGACGATCAACGAGCATGCCGATCCGGATGTAGTAACCGATATGATATCTGCACTGTCCACAGTGTTTCCGGAGCGCGGCGATTACCGACATGTCGAAGGGAACTCGGATGCCCATATCAAGTCGTCGCTGATCGGTTGTTCCGTGCAGGTTTTGGTGGAGCAAGGCCGATTGGTGCTGGGCCGGTGGCAGGGGATATTCTTCTGCGAGTTTGACGGTCCAAGGTCGCGTACGCTGATCGTGAAAGTGGCCCGCGATGCGTAAAATTCGAATAGTTGCGGTAGGCAAGGACAAAGAATCGTGGGTGGCGGACGGGGTGGCTCATTATCGAAAACTGCTGTCACGGTATGCGTCGATTGAGCTTGAATCGGTGGCTAAAGCCAGACTATCGGCCTCGGCGACGCCGGACGAAATACGCAAAACCGAGGGGCAGGCGATTCTTCGTATGGTGCAGGGTGGCGCCACCGTCGCGTTGTCCGACGCCGGACGCAGGATGACCAGTTCGGAGTTTGCCCGCGCCCTCGACAACCTGACCTCGCATCAGCGCGGTGTTTTGACTTTTATCATCGGCGGTCCCCACGGACTCGACCCGAAAGTTATCTCGCAGGCCGACACGGTCCTCTCCCTCTCCCCCCTTACGTTCAGCCATCAGATTGTCCGCCTCGTTCTGCTTGAGCAGTTGTATCGCGCCTTCACGATTCTGGAAGGCGGCGACTACCACAAGTAAAAACGCCCTGCCGGATCGGTGGCAGAGCGTTTGAGAGGAAAGATAAGAGGGGAATTCTTACTTGAGCAGGATCATCTTTTTGGTATCGGTGAACGACCCAGCGCTAAGTTTGTACAGATAGATACCCGACGCGGTCTGGTTGCCCGACTGGCCGCGGCCATCCCAGATGACTTCGATATTGCCGGCCTCGCTCTGACCGGTGAACTCTCGCACCAGCGCGCCCGTGACGTTGTAAATGCTCAGCGTCCAGCTTGAACTCTGCGGCAAGCTGAAGCCGATGACCGTGCTGGGATTGAACGGATTCGGATAGTTCTGGTTGAGAACGAACTGATCGGGCAGGCCGATACGCCCGATGCGGGCGGCGTACGGGCGTCCCTGATAGTCAACCAGTTCGACATGGCTGAGTTTGACCGCGCCGCTCCCGGTCATGGAGATCTGCAACAGTTCGCGAGTGCCCGATTCGATACGGTTCTTCCCGATGTTGTACACCAGCACCCGGAGTTGATTATTCTCGACTGAAGAGAGAACGTCCATTCCGGAGGCATCCGATCCGGCTGTAATCCGTCCGACCTGCATGGAGGGATCCAGGTCATAGACGAAGTAGGCGGCGCCGATGTTGTCCATGGTTTCGGTGGTGACGTGGATCAGCCCATCCGACGTCGCCGTTTCAACCACCGCCTGATCGGGATACGGATTGAGTTTGGGCACTTTCTCGGCATCGCCGACGATAATGCGGATGAGCAGGGCCAGGTCGGATACGGTCAGAGTAAGACCGTCGGCGTTGATATCGGTGGCCGCAATCTGACCGGGAATGCTGACGGAAAACGCGGCCAGGCCTCGTATAAAGTAATTGGTGAACACGACCGCATCGGCGATTTCGTACGACATGCCGTTAAGATTGACGTCGCCACGGGCATCGATCGAATCGGCCTCGATGATGCAGACGCCGCCGTTGATGAAGTCGATACATCGGACCGGCGCGGTTTTGCCCCCCTGGTTAAGGCAGGAGTCGGGCGCACCGATGCCCATCTGGCGGGCGGACTCAGGATAGTGAACATCGTCGGTCTCATCCCAGAGAAGCGTCTTCTCCGCATGGTAGATCCGTCGATCGACCAGCAGAAGGGTGCCGGACGGGTTGGAGAAGCTGTTATCGGAACAGTCATACCAGACAAACGAGACGGGCACGAACTGTCCGCCCAATGACTGATCGTTCTTGATCTGATACTCGATATACACCAGAGCGCCGTTGGGGTGGAGCGAGGAGTCGGGCGGATGGTTGCCGCCGTTGTTGATGTCGGCGATACCGACCAGACGCACCACGCCACTCGGGCAGGCGGCGCCGCATCCCGCGCCGCCGATCTTCCAGATGAAATACTCCCATCCGGTGATATCGGTATTGGCGATAGTAGCGCTCTGGAACGACAGGGCCGAGGCGTCGTAGCCAACCAGCAGGTCAAATCCGCCGATGGCTTCATTTGACTGTACGTTGATGGCCACTTGCTTGCGCAATCCGACCGGCGTGCACGAGCCGCCGTCAATTGATACTTTCAAGCAGACGTCGCAATCCGGCTTAGGCGTGAAGGTGACGGCAAAGGTATCGGAGATGGTGGTACACCCGTCGGTCGCCTGGAAACAGAACTCATACCGGCCCAGACCAGTCGGTTTGAAGCAGATCGAGCCGCTGTCGGCGCGCGCGGCGGTATAGGTGCCGATGCCGCACACCATGCTCAGCGTGACCGGATTTTCCGCGTCTCTGGCGGAGAACCCGACGACACAGACGGTCTGCGTATCCTGCGGACAACGCTGGATGGTCAGATCGGTCGGCAGGTGCAGAGTCGACGCCTGATTAGCCCGGACGGTGATCGGCACGACGCAGGAATCCGCGCCGCAGACGCCGGTAGCGACAATCTTCGTGTCATACTTGCCGGCCGCGGTGACCGGGATACAGACCACTCCGGCGGAATAGGTGCCGCTCGGTTTGACCGTAACGGTGACACCGGTCCCGGTGACGGTCAGCGGGAAGCAGAGCTGGTTGTCCCTGGTCAGACACATGAGGGTATCGATGGCCGAACGGCAGGTGACTTTGGGCGGTTCGTTGAAGGTCACCTGCAGGTCGAACTCGCAGGAGTCAGTGGCACACTGGGCCTCCGCCTTGACTTTGATATGCTTGGTGCCGGCCGAGGTCACCCAGATCGCCACTTTGCCAGTGGCCGGGTTATATGAACCGGCAGGCAGAATGGTCACTTTCGCCGTCGAAGGGGTGATCGGCACGACGACATAGACCGAGTCCGGCTTGCACAGCGAGGCAAACTGTTGACCGCTCGGACAGGTGATTTTGGCCGAGAGTCCCTGATTGTAGGTGACTCTCACCGTGTCCTGACCAACGGCTCCGCACGAATCGGTCGCGGTGATGATAATATCGACGGCGCCGTAGCCGGTCGGCGTGAAACAGACGGTGTTACCAGAGATTGTGCCGACGGAGGTCGTCACATGGGCCACGTTATTATTGAGATCGGTGACGGTGAACGGCAGACAGACCTGTTTGAAGGTGCATTCGGTCAGGGTGGTGTCTTTGCCGGCCTTGACCACCGGCGCGCTGTTGAAGGTCGCGTTCACGGTGAAGGTACAGGTGTCGGCGCCACATTTGCCAAGCCCGATTACGGTGATGGTCTTCGATCCGGCAGTCAGGACCGGCACACAGATTTGCGACCCGCTGACATACGCGGGGGCGGTGACCACGACACCGATCACCGACGCCGATCGGGTCAGATCATAGCAAAGCGTATCGGGACCGCAGAGGAATATGGCCTGGTTACCCGGACAGACGACATCAACCTTGTCGAGAATCTTGACGGCCTGGGTTACGGTGCAGGTATCGGCGTTGCACTGGGCTTTGGCTATAACCTTTATGGTGTATAGTCCGCTCGTGTCCGCGTTAAAGCAAAGTTGTCCTTCCGACCAGACACCGAATGAGGTACTGACCGTGTAGCCAGTGCCAGTCACCGGGACGGGCAGGCAGACGGGGCCGGCTACGCACAGCGTATCGGTCGGGCGAGGATTCGGGCACTGGATATCAACCCGGTCGCCGTCGAGGATGGTGACACAGACCGATTTGGTGTCGGTGAGACCGCACTTGTCCGTTACGGTAAGGGTTGCGCAATATCGTCGGGGGCCGGTCGGCACGATGCAGACTTCGCCGCGGGTTGAATTGTAGGTGCCACCTTCAACCGCGACATTCACAATGTTGCCGTCGGGGTCGGAGAGGGTGACCGGGATACATATCTGCGTCGGCGAACACTGTTTGAAGAGCGTGTCGGTCGGATTGAAAGTGACTACCGGCGGATGGTTCTCGAGCAGGGTGATGAATGTCGTGTCCACATCGCTCAATCCGCAGGTGTCGGTGGCGGTTACGATGATCGGATACACGCCGGGACCTTCGGGCGTGACACAGACGATCTGGCGATAGGCGTCGTAAGTGCCGCCGACCGCGGTGACCGAAGCGACGTTCTTATCGATATCATTGATCGCGACCGGCAGACAAATCTTGCCGAAGGTGCAGGCGACATACGCGGTATCACGCGGGAGCACCACGATGGGCGCGGAGTTGGTCTGCACTTTCACGGTGAAACTGCAGGAGTAGGTGCCGCACTGCGTGGTCACATAGACGGTGATCCTGTTTTCAAGACAGCAGTCGGAATAGAAGCAGACCGACTTGGTCTCTGGATCCCATTTCACGTTGGTACCCTGAACGCGCACGGTGGCGCCGTCGGGAATACCGCCGATCGGGAAGCAACGCTGTTGCGGCGCACACTGGAAAATGGTGGTGTCTTTCGGGCAGACGAGCACCAGTCCCTGGTCGGTATGCACGCGAACGGTGGCGGTGTCAACGGTCTGGGCGCCGCAGGGGTCGGTGGCGGTAACAATGATTTGATACGAGCCGCTGTCGTAGGGGGCGAAACAGATCGTGCCGTTCTCGTATTTGCCACGATTCGTTGAGATCGTAAGTTGTTCACCGTCGGGATCGTTAATGCTGACCGGCAGACAGACATACTGCGGCTTGCAGAGATAGACGGTGGTGTCGCGCAGGCCCGCGATGACCGGAGTACGGTTGATCTTCACAGTGACCGAGGTGGTGCCGGTGGCTTTTGCGCCGCAGGCATCGGTGGCGGTGATGGCGATATTGTATGTTCCGGAGGTGTCGGCGTTGAAGCACACCTGGCCGGTTTGTGAGTTGTATTGTCCCAGCGTCGTGACAACTGACTGCAGGTTGTCATCGACAACGGATACCGGGATACATACCTCGGCCGGCAGACACAGGGACCGGCTGATCTTGCTATCCACCGTCACCACCGGTGATTTGTTGATACTTATCTTTACCGTTGCCGTATCGGCGCCGGAGTGGCCGCACGAATCGACGGCCGTCACGATGATCGAATAGACGCCGTTGCTGGGGGCGTCGAGGCAAACGCGCGGGGTTTCGCCGCCCACGTACCGACCGCCGGTAACCTTGATGTCGGCTATTCCGAAATCAGTTCTTGATATGGTGACCGGCAAGCAGACGCTCTCCGATTGACAGAGGAAGATCGACGTATCGGACAGTTGCACCAGCGGCGGGCGACCGTCGCGGACCGTGATCTTCGTGGTGCAGGTATCGGCGGTCTGACTGTTGGAGGCGATGATTTGCAGATTGATCGTTCCGGAGGTGGAAATCGGGAGACAAACCTGGCCGTTGGCATAGGTGCCGACCGGCTTCACCACCACGCTCACCGCCGTGCCGGTTATGGTGACCGGCAAACAGAGGGTAACGGGATTGCTAAGACACATCAGAGTGTCAAGCGACGCCAGACATTCCACCTGGGCAGGGATGAACTGCTCGCCCTTGACGACCACCGAACAACTGTCGGTACCGCATTGAGTCGAGGCAAGGACCTTGAACGTGTGGGTGCCGGCTGACGGGATAAAGACAACCAGCTGTTTGGCGCTGACGTCATAGCGGCCACCCGGAAAGACCGATACGTTGGCGGAAGTCGGGATTACCTCCAGGTTGATTCGGACCGAATCGGGGAAACTTGCCACCGTGCGGAACGTGTCCAGAGGACAAGCGATCTGCGGATATTCGATCTTCACAATGCGAACGGTCGTGGTGGCGACCGTCGTGTCGCCGCAGGCGTCGATCGCCTTGATGGTGATCGGGAAATCGCCGGCCGCTTCGGGGGTGAAGCAGAGGATCGAGTCGTTGATAATGCCCAGCGATGATCTCAACTCAACAATGTTCTTGTCCGGGTCGGTGGCATGGAACTTGAAGCAGACCTTGCCAAAGTCGCACAATTCGAAGGTGTGGAGCGGATCCACGGTCACGACCGGCGGCTGGTTGATCACGGCATTAACGGTGAACATACAGCTGTCGCGGTAGCAGGAGTTCGAGGCCACGACCTTGACCGGTATCGGCCCGGCGGCCGTGATCGGCAGAATGATATGGCCGTCAACGATGGTCGCATTTTGCGGCGACACGTTCACAAGCGTGTATGGTCCGGTAATAGTCACAGGTATTGAAATGGTCTGGCCCGGCTTGCAGACGAACACCGAGGTGTCCGTGCCGCGACAGGCGACATCGACCGGCGAATACAGGGTGACGGGAATCTTCAGATTGCAGGTATCGGCGTTGCAGGCGGCGGTGCCGATCACGTGAATCGTATATGTGCCGCCGGTGTCAACCGGGAAACAGAGGCGGCCGTTCTCATATTTGCCGAAACTGGTCGATACCGTAAAGCCACTGCCGGAAATGGTGATCGGGACGCAGAGGGAGTCCGGTTTGCACAGGGTAGCCGGTTCGACGGTCGGACAGACGATGGCCACGGAACCGTCGCTGTTGATTGTCACGACTACCGTATCGACGGCGGCGACGCAGGCGTCGGTGGCGGTGACGATAATTCTGTAATCGCCGAACCGGTCAGGCGTGAAGCAGACCTGCACGCTGGTGTCGGTGCTCAGTTGAGGTGAACTCAGGATGCTTCCCTCTTCCCCGCCGAGCATGATGTCGGCGCGGGCGAACTTTTTGTCAACGGCCACTCCTCCCCCGCCGGATGTCAGTATCTGGCCGAACGAGGTTGAAATGCTCGTGATGTTGGCGTCGATATCGGTCACATGAATCGGGACACAGACCGGTTGGAGCTTGCACAAGAGAAGCGTGGTGTCGCGCGACTCGACGACCGGCGGCGTGTTCAGAATCGTGTTGACGGTGAACGAGCAGGTGTCCGAACCACAAGACCCACTGGCGATTACCTGAAGAGTATGCGACTCGGTGCCGCTGACCGGCAGAAGTACTTTATCTCCCTCGACATATGCGGGCGGATTGACGCTGATACTTGAATATCCCGTTCCCTTGATGCTGAAACTGAGCGTTTGGGGACCGCAGATGAGGGCGGTGGTGTCACCGGGGCATGCGATCTGAGGCGCGGAAACCAGGTGTGCCACAAAGCGTACCGAGCAGGTATCGGTGTTGCAGATTCCGCGGGCGATGATCGTCACGTCAAAGGTATTCGTTTCGCTGGCTGTGTCCGATGGCAGATACAGACAGCCATCGTGCCAGTAGCCGACGCTTGAAATGACCTCGTCGGGATTGCCGGATATCTTAAGCGGGAATTTGATCGTATCACCCTTGCAGAAGTAGTTGGCAAGCGGCCCCGGCAGGCAGGTGATGGCGACGGAATCGCGGCGAGAGGCGTAGAAATCATACGATGCCGTGTCCCAGGCGCCGCAGGCATCGGTGACCTTCATGGTAAGACGGTACGACCCGGAATCGGTCACGCTCATGCAGATGGTGCGGTTGTCCGGCTGTAGTGTACCGGACAGCGCCTCGATGCTGACGATGTTGCCGTCGAGGTCAGCCGGACTGAACTCGACGCAGAATTCAGTCGGCCCGCTACCGCAAACTAATGGATCTACTAATGTATCCGGAATGAAAATAGCGATTCCAGGCGGCGTATTGAGCTTCACATGAATTCGCGTCGTCGCGGTGGCGGTGAGGCCGCAGGAATCTTTCGCCGTGATGACTGCGGTGTACACGCCGGCCGTATCCGGGTAGAAGCAGAGAATCTGGCGGTAAGCGTCGTAGGTGCCGAAGGACGAGGTGATGCTCATCACGTTGCGATCAATGTCATTCACAGCCACCGGCATGCAGATTTTACCACCCGGCGCGCAGGCGAAGATGCTGGTATCGCGCGGGACCGCCACAATCGGAGCGGAGTTGGTCTGCACCGCCACCGTGAACGAGCAGGTAAATACGTTGCCGCAGGCGGTAGTGACTTCGACTTTGATGATATTCTGCAGACAGCAGTCGGAGTAGAAACAGACCGATTTGGTCTGCGGGTCCCACTTCACATTGGTGCCGGTCACTTTCACGGTGGCATCGTCAGGAATGCCGCCGACCGGGAAGCAAAGCGTGTCGGGCTTACAGAGGAAGATGGTCGTGTCGCGCGGGCAGACAAGCTGGACGCTCTGGTCGGTGCGGACGGTGACGATACCGGTGTCGCTCACAACACTTCCGCAACTGTCGGTCACGGTCACGATCACCGGATAAGTCCCGGCGTTGTAGGGGACAAAGCAGACCGTACCGTTGACGTACTTGCCACGATTGACGGTGATGCTCTTGATGTCGCCGTCCTGGTCGGAAATCGACACGGGCAGGCAAAGCTCGCGCGGATAGCAGAGATAGATCGATGTATCCGCGACTTTGACAAGCGGCTTGTGGCCGGCCCGGACGGTGATTATCGCCGTGTCGGCCGCTTTGAATCCGCAACTGTCCTCGGCCGTCAGAACGATCGTGTAACGGCCGCTGGTGTCGGGGGTGAAACAGACAGTGTGCTTCTGAGAATCATAAGCGCCGAAATTGGCCGAAACCGACTTGAGGTTGTCATCAGTAACAACTGCGGACACGCACACTCCGGCCGGTGAGCACTGGTTGATGCTGGAGTCTTTTCCCAGGGCGACGATCGGCGATTTGTTCATACCGACTTTGACGACCGTGGTGTCTTTGGCGGTCGCGCCGCAGGTGTCCTTGGCGGTCAGAATAATCCGATAAGTACCGGCGGTGTCGGCATTGAAACAGATTCGATTGGATGCCTTGTCATAGGTACCATAGTTCGCCCGGACATCGACCACGTTGAAATCCGGGTCATCGACATACGCCTCAAAACAGATCGACTCGGTGCGGCAGAGAGCGACGTTGAAATCGGAGGCGGTCTGCACGCGCGGCGGCTGGTTGATGCGCATCCTGACAAGCGTTTCGCAGGTGTCAGGTGTGCCGCAGACACCAGTGGCCTCGATGCGCACCACGAAATCAGCCGATTGATTGGTTGACACACAAATCTGGCGGCCGTTCACGACCGCATTACCAGTGAGAACCCGAAGTGTGACCGACGACGTGTCATTCGGATCAAGCGGCGAGAAACAGAAAGTAGCCGTGGTATCGGTCGGACAGACGAAATAATCGTACTCCGGTTTGCAGGTCAGCAAAGCGGGATGACCGATGGTGACCTTAATTACCTGCGTGTCGGCCCTGACTACGTTGCAGTCATCGGTAGCGGTGACGATGATCGTGAATGTCCCGGCGCCTTCCGGCGTGAAACAGACCTTGTTGTCGCGAATCTGGCCAAGTGTCGTGAACACCGATTTCAGGTTGGCATCCTGTACCAACATGGGCAGACAGACCTCTTCCGGCTGGCAGAGGTTGATGGTCGTGTCGGCGCCGAGGCGCACGACGGGCGGCTGGTTCATGGTCACGGTGACAATCGTCGTATCCATCGCGCTGGCGCCGCAAGAGTCGGTAGCGGTGGTAATGATCCTGTACAGTCCGGCGGTATCGGCGTTGAAACAGATCCGATTGGAGGTTTTGTCATAGGCGCCGAAACTTGTGTGAATCGCGACCACGTTGAAATCGGGGTCATCGACATTGGCCGCAAAGCAGACCGATTCGGGACGGCAGAGGAAAACGCTGAAGTCGGGGGCGGTCCGTACCTGCGGGGGCTGGTTTATTCGGATGCGGACGATCGTTTCGCAGGTGTCGGGTTTGCCACAGACGCCGGTGGCTTCAATGCGGACAACCAGATCGGCCGACTGATAGGTCTCGACACAGATCTGTCGCCCGTTCACGTATGCGTTACCGGACAGTACCTGAAGCGTGACAGGCGAGGTGTCGCCGGGATCGAGCGGTGAGAAACAGAAAGGCGCATTGGTGTCGGGGATGTCAGGGCACTCAAAATATGTGTATTCCGGCAAGCATCGCAGAACCGCAGGATGGCCAATGTTGACCGTTACCACCTGCGTGTCGGCCTTGACGACGTTGCAGTCATCGGTGGCGGTGACGATGATCGTGAAGGTGCCCGACCCCTCAGGCGTGAAACAGACATTGTTATCCCGTATCTGACCAATACTGGTGAAGACCGACTTCAGATTGGCATCCTGCACCAACAGCGGCAGGCAGAGCTCTTCCGGCTGGCAGAGATTGATGCTGGTGTCGGCGCCGAGGTGCACGACGGGCGGTTGGTTCATCGTCACGGTGACCAGCGTCGTATCCAGACCTTTCGCTCCGCAGGAGTCCGTGGCGGTGGTGATAATCGTGTATATCCCGGCCGTATCGGCGTTGAAACAGACCCGGTTGGTCGGGCGGTCATAGGTTCCGAAATTCGGCGTTACCGAGGTGATGTTGAGATCGATATCGTCAACCAGAAGCTGGAAACAGACCTGTTCCGGCTTGCACAACGCGATGGAAAAGTCTTTGGCGGAGGTCACCACCGGCGCATGATTGGGGCTGGCGGTGACATGGGTGACGCAGGTATCGGCCGCGCCGCATTTGTCCACGGCTTCGATGATGATATCAAAACTCCCCGGTTGCTGGGGATTGACGCAGACCTGGTTACCGTCCAGAGTGGCGTTACCGGAAAGGAGGCGCAGAGTCAGCGCATCGCCATCGGGATCGGAGGCGTCGACCATCCAGCAGAAAGGTCCGGTGGAGCATCCCGAAAACAGTTTTTCCGTCGGGCAGGAAATGGTCGGAGGGCGATTGAGATGCACGGTCACGACGACCGTGTCGAGAATGCAGATCGGCACGCGCGCGGCGACGGCTTTGGCACCCAGACAATCGTCGAGCAGGCAATAGACAAACAGGTACTGAGCGGAATCGAGCCGGGCCGGAACGAAGGTGGTTTTGCCCGATGTGTCGGTGAGCATAATAAATTCGCCGGGGCCTTCGGACTGGATAATCTGCACCGGGCCGCCCTCAGGGTCGTGGGCGGATATATTCAGCGTAATGGCGCTGGTGTCGCAGACATACAGAACGGTGTCGCGAGTATTTAAGGGCGGAGGCAGATTGACCGAGACCGTGTCTTCGACGATGGCGGTGTCGGACGAGCACCCATCGAATACGCCGACAACAAAATGCGTCACTCCGGCGGTCGTTGTATGATAGGTCAATTCGCCGGTGGTACCGTCAATGGAACCGGGACCGGACAGGAGCGCGAAATACAGGCCGTCGTGGTCGGGATCGGTAGCAACAACGGGAAGCACGCGGGTGGTGTCCCCCCCGCAGAGAGTTCCTGCAAAAAACTGATCGTTGATGCGGGGAGGGGAATTCATCTTGATGGTGAACGTAACGGTATCCGTGACGGTCTTGTAATAGCGATCCTTCACTTTCCAGATAAAGCGATACGTACCGCTGGTCTTGGGAAAGAAGCAGATATGCTCTACAAACGAATTGGTCGGGAACAATTTTGGAGCGTAAGTGATCGGTCCGGAAATCAGCGTCAAGAGCAACGAGTCGTCCGGATCCACATCGGTGCCCTTGACGTCGTAGCAGACGGAATCGGGGGCGCACAAAAAGATCGAAGTGTCTCTCGGCAGAATCAATGTCGGATACCACTTCGGCTCGGTAGCGGTGACACTCTCAGTGGAAGCAGGTCTAGTCGAGGTTCCGGCCGAGAGCCAGGGGGCCCAGAAAACAACAATGAGTATCGCCAAGAAGAGATGTTGAAACCCGATCCGTTTCATCTTTCCTCCAAAAAGGATGACAGAGGTCATCCGAACAATATCACAGCCAAATCAGCGATTCGTATATCCACGAATCGCCGAATGAGAACATGCCATTCGACCAATCAACTGTGTTCCCCGATTTAACCAATCCCGGGGGGACCAAAATGCAGGTAGCTATTGACGCTAACTCACTATGTACCTTTAGCATGGCCAATATACATTGAAGTGATGATTTGTCAAGCTCAGAGTTCATCGAAAGACCATGATGCAAAGTCCGCGCCAACCGCAAGTGGCGATCCTCCGCCCCCCCATTCGACGCAACCCCTTGTGGGATACAATCCGGCACCTGCTCAAGGTCCGACCACCCGGGCCTCACCTATGACGCCGGTTGCGCAATTTGGCCGCCGATCTTCCACGAATAATCGTCGCCATTGACAAAATCGAGTAAACAGAGAGATATTGGCTCAATAGTCAGCCCTATAGGAGAGAACTCGCATGGCCCGGTCAAAGAAAACCAAGCCCAAAGGCAAACCTGCCAACCTCACGATCGAGACCTTACTGACGGAAAACCGGGTATTCAAGCCGAACCCGGTTTTTGTCAAACAGGCGAATCTGCGCGATAGCGCCGTCCTCCGCAAGGCCGCCTCCGACCCGGAGGGTTTCTGGGCCGAGATGGCCGGTGAGCTGGTTTGGAACAAGAAGTGGAGCCAGGTTCTTGAATGGAAGGCCCCGGACGCCAAGTGGTTCGCGGGCGGGAAGCTCAACGTAACCGAAACCTGCCTCGATCAGCACCTGACCAACGGCCGCAAGAATAAGGCGGCCCTCATCTGGGAGGGGGAGCCCGGAGACAAACGGACGCTGACCTATTATGCCCTCTGGAAACAGGTCAATAAGTTTGCCAATGCGCTCAAAGGTCTGGGGGTGGGCAAGGGGGATCGGGTGGCTATCTACCTTCCCATGATACCTGAATTGATCGTTTCGATGCTTGCCTGCGCCCGAATCGGGGCGATCCATTCGGTCGTGTTCGGCGGCTTCTCCCCCGAATCGCTCCGGGATCGGATCAACGACGCCGGGGCCAAGCTGTTGATCACCGCCGACGGCGGGTACCGTCGAGGGCAAATCATCCCGCTGAAGCACGATGCCGACGTCGCCCTGGCCGATTGCCCGACCATTGAAAGTGTTGTTATTGTGAAGCGGGGGGATTTCCTGTTACGGGTCAAGGAAGGGCGGGATCACTGGTATCACCGGCTGATGCAGGAAGCCAAGAGCTACTGTCCGCCCGTCCAGATGGGTTCCGAGGACCCCTTGTTTATCCTCTACACATCCGGATCGACGGGCAAGCCGAAGGGCATCTGGCATACCTGCGGCGGGTACCTGACCGGCGTGTACGCCACCAGCAAATATGTATTTGACCTTAAGGATAATGATGTCTTCTGGTGCACGGCCGACTGCGGCTGGGTGACCGGACATTCGTACATCACCTATGGTCCCTTGGCCAACGGCGCGACTCAGGTCATGTATGAGGGCGCCCCCGACTGGCCCGATCCGGACCGGTTCTGGCAGATTGTCTCGGAAAACGGGGTGACGATCTTCTACACCGCCCCGACCGCGATCCGGGCATTCATGCGCTGGGGAAAGGAATGGCCCGACAAACATGATCTGAGCACATTGCGCCTGCTTGGTTCGGTGGGCGAGCCGATCAATCCGGAGGCCTGGATCTGGTACCATGAGGTCATCGGGAAGGAGCGCTGTCCGATTGTCGATACGTGGTGGCAGACGGAAACAGGCCACATCTTGATTACCCCCATTCCCGGTATTACCTCCACCAAACCCGGCTCGGCGACTCATGCGTTTCCGGGAATCAGCGCGGTAGTTCTCGACGAAAAAGGGAATGTAGTCAAGGAAGGGGGCGGGTATCTGGCAATCACCAAACCGTGGCCGGGGATGCTGAGGGGCATCTGGGGGGATCGGCAGAGATTCGTTGATACGTACTGGACCAAGTGGCCGGGGATATACTTCCCGGGCGACGGCGCCAAGATCGACAAGGACGGGTATATCTGGATTCTGGGGCGGGTAGATGACGTGATCAACACGGCCGGTCACCGGATTTCGACCATGGAAGTCGAATCGGCGCTGGTAGAGCATGCCTCGGTGGTGGAGGCGGCGGTGGTAGGTATCCCGCACGAATTAAAGGGGGAGGCGCTGGCCGCCTTTGTGACGCTGGGCAAGGGAATCATCGGGGACCAGAAACTGAGCGGGCAACTCAAGGATCATGTGGCACGCAAGATCGGCGCGCTGGCCAAGCCGGACAAGATCATCTTCTCCGCCGATCTCCCCAAGACCAGGTCGGGTAAGATTATGCGGCGCCTCTTGCGGGATATTGCGGCTGGAAAAGTCATGGGTGACACCACCACGCTGGCTGATCCGGACGTAATCAGCAGAATCAAGAAGCGGTACGAGGAAGAATAGACGTATAAGATGTCAAGCCGCAGGCGGCTTGACCTACAAAACTTTCGACGCCCAGACGGGTTTCGTAGCCCACCGCTTTGCGGTGGGCTTTTTCGGTGTTCCCACACCCGGAACGCGCACCGCGAGGCGGTGCGCTACGATGGATACCTTTTGACCGATCCGGACGCGATCAGAAAAGATGTCGAAGCTACAAGGGGCTTCGACCCACATCCTCCGGTGTCGAAACCACAAGGGATTTCGATCTACAAGAGACAGGGATTTGATTTACAGAACCGGCACCCGATATGGGACGCAGAATCCACCGGTGAAAAAGAACTCGTCTTCGTGAAAGGTCTGCAGAAAGATTAGATTCCAGATGCGGGGGTTGGCGGACGGCGTTTTCAAGGTATCGGTATAGTGCTGGCGATCGAGACGGATCATGCTCTTCTGGATAAATCCGGAATCGGTCGCGGCGGTCATCACCAGCGCCGGCTGGCGCAAATTGGAGGCGATGGCGGACGACGTGTTCAGAATCCAGGTGGCGCCTTCGGCACAACTGTCGAGGGAAATCAAGCGGACCGCACCGACCTGATCGACGCTGTGCGCCACCCCGCCCGGCGGTTTCATGGTGGTGAGAATTCGCTGAACCGACGTTCCATCCCCGCCGCAATAGCTCCAGAGTGTCCAGCCGACATACGGCTCAAGGTCGCTTCCGAGTTTGATGAACCAACCCTGGCGCACCAGATGGCGGTCGTTGTCGATGTAGTTGGTATCGGCCAGATAGGTCCGCCAGGTCCGGATGGTGAAGACGTCTTCGATCCGCGCGTACGCCGACCAGTGTTTGCCAATCGGGTCGCCGTAGTCGGTGAGAAAGGTATCGACCTGGATCATCGTCTTTCGCTCGTGCCGTAGCAGGGAGTCACGCCAGAGGGCCGAAGAAAACGGGAGGGTGTAGGGCATCGGCAGGATGAGACTGTCCCAGCGAAAGAGGTCCTGAGCGATCCGGGTGGAATCGAGGTAGCGCTGGATTTCATTGGCGTCGATGACGTACGGGACGAACTTCTCCTTACAGCCGAACAGGGCGGATAGGGCGGTAATCGCAAGCAGAAATATGACGAACGTGATTCTTCTCATGGTTTCCTTTACCAACTCATAGACGCTACCGTCGGGCCTTTAGTTTACTTCGTTTCATCTCTTCTTTCAAGCGGGTAATTTCCTCGCGCAGGGCGATGGCCGTTTCGAATTCGAGGTTTTCGGCCGCCCGCTTCATCGCCTGCAACATAAACGACACCTGATCCTCGCGCGACATCAGATTGAAGTGCTCCGGCTTCTCGAAAGCCGCCACTTCTTCCACCGTCCGGCTGTCGGCGAAGCGGGTGGAGCGGAGAATCTCATCGCGGGTTTTGAAGATTGTTTCGGGGTTGATGCCATGTTCGGTGTTGTAGGCCAATTGTTTGACGCGGCGGCGATTGGTCTCCTCGATGGCCTTGCGCATCGAGTCGGTGATCTTGTCGGCGTAGAAGATGACTTCGCCGTTCTTGTTGCGGGCGGCTCGTCCGGCGGTTTGAATGAGTGAGCGTTCCGACCGGAGAAACCCCTCCTTGTCGGCATCCATGATGGCGACCAGCGAAACTTCGGGGAGGTCAAGCCCTTCGCGCAGGAGGTTGATTCCGACCAGCACATCAAATTCGTGCAATCGCAGATCGCGAATAATCTCGGTACGCTCGATGGAGTCGATTTCGCTGTGGAGGTACCGGACCCGGACACCCACCTTGTTCATATAGTCGGTCAGGTCTTCAGCCATGCGTTTGGTCAGGGTGGTGACCAGCACCCGCTCGCCCTGCGCCGCCCGGACTTTACATTGTTCGAGAAGATCATCGACCTGCGTTCGGAGCGGACGGACGGTAATCTGCGGGTCAAGCAGGCCGGTCGGCCGGATTACCTGCTCGACAACCACCCCTTCGGCTTTCTGCAGTTCGTAGTCAGAGGGGGTTGCGGAGACATAGATGACCTGCGGCAAAAGCGTTTCGAATTCGTCGAAATAAAGCGGGCGGTTATCGAGCGCCGAGGGGAGGCGGAAGCCGTGCTCAACCAGTGTTTCTTTCCGGTTCCGGTCTCCGGCGAACATGCCGCGGACCTGAGGGATGGACTGATGGGATTCGTCGATGATGACCAGAAAATCCCTGGGGAAGAAGTCGATCAGCGTTTGCGGCCTCTCCCCCGCCTGCCGGCCGGTAAGATAGCGGGAGTAGTTCTCCACGCCGGTGCAATAGCCGACTTCTTTGAGCATCTCCAGATCGTACTTGGTGCGCGACTCAATCCGCTGGGCCTCCAGGAGCTTGTCGAGTTGGCGGAAGGTTTCGAGCCGTTCCTTGAGTTCCGATTCGATCTGACCGATGGCGCTTTCGAGAATAGTTTTCGACGTGACAAAGTGTTTGGCGGGGTAGATGGCGACCCGCTTACGGTCGGTGATGATTTCGCCGGTGAGCGGCTCGATCTCGGTGATCCGCTCGACCATATCGCCGAAGAACTCAAAGCGAAGCGCGGTTTCGTGGTAGGCGGGGATGATCTCCAGCGTGTCCCCCCGGACCCGGAAATTCCCCCGGGTGAAACTCACCTCATTACGGTTGTAATGGATGGCGATCAGATTGCGGATCATCTCGTCGCGGTCCATCGGCGCCCCCACCTCGAAAAACAGCATCTGCCGCTTGTACTCCGAGGGGGAGCCGATGCCGTAGATGCAGGAAACCGAGGCGACAATGATGCAGTCGTTTCGCTCCAACAGGGAGGCGGTCGCCCTCAGCCGAAGGCGGTCGATGTCCTCGTTCATCGAAGTGTCTTTTTCGATGTAGGTATCCGTCGTCGGAAGATACGCTTCGGGCTGGTAGTAATCGTAATAGCTGATAAAGAACTCGACCGCATTGCGCGGGAAGAAGGCCTTCAGTTCGCCGTAAAGCTGGGCGGCGAGCGTTTTGTTGTGGGAAATGACGAGGGTGGGACGGCCGTATTTGGCGATCACGTTGGCGATGGTAAACGTTTTGCCCGATCCGGTGACGCCCAGCAGGACCTGATGTTTCCGTCCGGACTCCAGTCCGGAGTAGAGTTCGGCGATGGCCTGCGGCTGGTCGCCACGGGGTTCAAAACCGGCGACAAGCTCGAATGCGACCTGGGTTTCTTCTGTCATTTCTCTCCAAAAGGTCAATTGTTCTCCCAAAGCGAATATACCGCATCCGCCGGGAACGGCAATCACCTTCGTAACGCGGCCTACAGGTCCGGATTCAACAATGGAACTTATATGCAGTCCAAGGGTTTAACCCGTGAAATGTCCCATGGGCCGAAGGGCCTTTGATGCAGTATGACCTTGACTTGGCGGCACAAACATGTACCTTGGATGGTTTGGTCAGACCAGGAAAGCAAGTATCGACGAACATAGATCGAAGGAGATGAGATGCACGCAATTGTCCAGATAGGCAGTGGCCAGTTCACCGCGGAAGAAGGGAATACCATCCGGGTGAACAGTCAGGAAGGGAAACCGGGCGGCAAGGTGACCATCGAGAAGGTTCTGCTGGTCAACACCGGTTCGGCGGCGATGATCGGCACCCCGTATGTCGCGGGCGCCAAAGTTGAGGCGGAAGTGGTGTCGCATGGGCTGGGCGAAAAGGTCCGGTCGTTCCGTTACAAACGGCGCACCAAGGCGCGGAAGACATTGGGACATCGCCAGCCGTACACCGATCTGAAAATCACCAAAATCGTGGCTCCCAAAAACTGAAAACGGACCAGTTCACCGGCATGACACGCAGAGCACGGATCGCTCTTGTTCTCGGCCTGTTCCTGTTGATTGGAGGCGGGGTCAGATCGCAGGGAGCATTCCGGGTCGTGGATATTGAGGTGATCGGCAACCGTGTCGCGACCACCTCGCTCATCACCGGCGTGGCGGCGTTCGACAAGGGAGCGATCCTGAACAGTCAGATGGTCCAGCAGACGATCAGGCGTCTGTATGGTCTGGGGATGTTTTCCGATGTGCGCATCGACCACGAGCCGGTAACCGGCGGAGTACGGGTGGTGATCGTCGTCAAGGAAGTGCCCAAGCTCAGCGCGCTCGACTTTTCAGGTAACAAGAAGATCAGTTCCAAAGAACTGAAGGACAAACTCGGGCTGGGCGTGGGGGGATTTATTTCGCCCTATCTGGTGCACGACAAGCAGGAGCTAATTCGGAAAGAATACGCCGGCAAAGGGTATTTCCGCGCCACCGTCACTTCGGACCTGAACTACAACGCCGATTCGACCGAGGCCGCTCTCAGTTACCGTATCAACGAGCGGGAGAAGGTCAAGGTTGACAGCGTCCTGGTAACAGGGAATCTGCGCGTCCCGGCCAAACAGGTCGTCTCCCCCATGCGCAACCGCAAGCGGGGCTTTCTGAAAAGCTCGGACTTTGCGCAGGACAAATACGAAGAGGACCTTGAGAAGGTCGCCGAAGAATACCACAAGAAGGGGTATATCGACGCCTACGTGGTGTCCGACTCCAATACCATCGACTCCATCCGCAACCGGATGAACATTTATCTGACCGTGTACGAAGGCCCCCGGTATTATTTCGGCGAAGTGTCGTTCAAGGGGGACTCGATCATGAAGGACAGTCTCCTTCGATCGCAGATCAAGTTCAAGAAGGGCACGGTTTTCAATTCGGCGGTGTACGACGAATCGATTTACAATTTATATACCGCCTATCAGGATATCGGCCATCTCCATGTGCGGATCGATGACACGAAAGCCACCCGGAGCGATTCGATTCTCGATATCAGTTACAACATCAGCGAAGGCCTGCCGTCGAAGATTAATCTGGTCAATATCGTGGGGAACACCAAGACCAAGGACCGGGTGATCCGCCGCGAAATGGCCTCGCGGCCGGGACAGGTGTTCAACCGGTCACTCTTGATGCGGTCGTACCGCGATATCATGGCCCTCAACTATTTCGCCAAGATCGAGCCGATGCCGATTGATCTGCCGAACGGCGATGTCGATCTGGAAATCAAAGTCGAAGAAAAACCAACCGGCCAGCTCAACGCCGGCGCCGGGTACAACAGTCAGGACAAACTGGTGGGGAATGTCGGGGTTGGGATACCCAATCTTGGCGGGAACGGCCAGGCGTTGTCGTTCAATGTCGATTTCGGTTCCCGCCGCAATTCGCTTTCGCTGTCGTTCACCGAACCCTGGCTGGCGGGGCGACCGACCCTGCTGGGGGTCGATGTCTTCGGCGTCAATCGGCGGTACTTCAACGACTACACCGAAGAACGGCTGGGCGGTTCGGTCCGGCTGGGTCGCCGCCTGAAGTGGCCCGACAATTATTTCAGGGCGTCGATCAACACGCGCATCGAAAAATCGCGGTTCCACGATTTTGATACGTCGTTTGTATCAAGAAACTCGTATCGACAGATTCATGTCTGGCACGATGTGGATACGTCCAAAACTCCCGACTCGCTGATAACCCGCGGTCACACCGACATCCTCGATCCTCTTCCCGGGTCGCTCCTTGATCTGGGGGACAAATGGCGGACATCGTCGTCGCTCGGACTGACCATCACTCGCGACTCCCGAAACCTTCCCGAGTTTGCCAGCAGGGGGTCGTATCTTGCCTACACGCTTGAGCAGATGGGAGGATTTCTGGGTGGCTACTGGAATTCCACCAAGCATGTCATTAATGGAACCAAATTCATACCGCTGGTGGGCAAACTATCGCTTTCGGCGGAGGTGCAGTACGGGGTGATTACGTCGTCCAAAGACGACCAGCACATATCGCCTTCCGACCGGTTCTTGGTCGGTGGGACGAATTACGACGGTATGGTGCGCGGGTACGACGACGGTTCGCTGTCGCCCGATACCACCGTCAATGCTCAGGACACCGTCTATATTTACAATGATACGTCGATCAGTCAGCCGCCGGTCAGCTCCGTGGACACTGTCAGAAGCGCCAGCAGCGCCCCGGCGACGGTGCGCGGGAAGTTCATGTTCACTTCCAACTTTGAGCTGAAATACCCGCTGGTGGAGCGGCAGATCTATGCGGTGATGTTCTTTGATGCCGGCAATTCCTGGCTGAGAAGAAAAGAGGTTTTCAATAAACTCTACCGGGGGTGGGGATTCGGATTTCGGATCGCGGTGCCGGGCATAGGAACGCTGGGGCTGGATATGGCCAAACCGCTGGACGACCGGGAGAGGCAGAGTCGGGGCTGGCATACTCATTTCCGGGCTGGAACAGTATTCAAGTAGCAATCATAAGCAAGGGAGATACGAACCATGATCAGTGTCAAGAATGTTATCCGGCTGGCCGCGGTGGCGGCGGTCGTGATGATCGCCTCGTCGGCCGGCGCCCAGGCGGTCAAGGTGGGATACCTCAACGATGAGGTTATCAAAACCAAGTACCCGCCCTTTGGCCGAGCGCAGGAACAGTTTGAAATCGAGCGTAAGGCGTGGGAGAAAGAAGCCCAGGAGAAGCAGGACGAGCTTCAAACCATGCTCGAAGAGTACAACAACCAGAAGATCGTGCTGTCCGACGAGAAGAAGAAGGAGCGCGAGGCCCTTCTCCGCACCAAGAAAGACGCTCTGGATGCCTTCACCCGCCAGGTCTATGGTCCGGGGGGCACGGCCGAGCGGAAACAGGCCGATCTGCTCCAGCCGATACTGGACAAGATCAATCAGGCCATTCAGACCGTGGCCGAAGAGGAAAACTACGATGTTATATTTACTCTCAACTCCGGCCTTGGGTATATTAGACCCACACTCGAAGTAACCGACAAAGTGCTGGCCAAGCTTGAGAAGCTCGAAAAATAAAATCACCATGACGCTGGCGGAGATCGCCCGTCAGGTCGGCGCCACGCCGCAAGGAAATGCCCAGACCGAGATTTCCGATGTGGCCCCGATCGAGCGGGCGGTCTTCGGCCAGATCAGCTTTGTCGCCAACGCTAAGTACAATCGCCACGTTGAAACCACCTCGGCGTCGGCGCTGGTCCTTCTGCCCGATGTCCCCTGCTCCCGGATTCCGACTCTTCGCCATCTCAATCCCTACCTGACGTTCGCCAAAATTATCGATCTATTCTATCCCGAAGAACGGCGGGTTCCGGCGGGAGTACATCCTTCGGCGATTGTTGATTCCGGAGCGACAGTTGATCCCTCAGCCGGCATCGGGCCGATGGTCCATATAGGGACAGGGAGCAGGATCGGTCGTGACAGCCAGATCATGGCCTCAGCGTTTGTTGGTGGTGATGTTCGAATCGGCGAGCGGTGCCTGATTTATCCAGGTGTGCGGATACTCGACGACACGATCATCGGGAATGACGTCATCATCCATCCCGGTGTGGTGATCGGCTCGGACGGGTTCGGGTTTGCGCGGACCGACCGCGGGATGCACAAGATCAAGCAGGTGGGCTGGGCCGAAATACAGGACAATGTTGAAATCGGCGCCAACACCACGATCGATCGGGGCGCTCTTGGCCCGACGGTGATTGGAGCGGGGACCAAGATCGACAATCTGGTGCAGATCGCGCACAATGTCGAGATGGGTAAGAACTGCATTATCGTGTCGCAGGTGGGGATATCCGGCTCAACCAAACTGGGCGACGGCGTTGTTCTTGCCGGTCAAGTGGGGCTGGTGGGGCATATCGAGCTGGGGAGCGGCGTTCAGGTGGGCGCGCAATCGGGAGTGAGCAGATCAATCCCGAGCGGAGAGTCATGGTTTGGCTACCCCGCCCGGGAGATTCATCAGTCGAGACGCATTGTCGCGGTCCAGGACCGGCTTCCCGATCTGTGGAAGCGGCTGTTGCGGCTGGAGAAGAAAGTCGGAGTTACATCCGACGAATCAGGTGAGTAGGCGGTCTTCGATTTCCGCCATCTTGTCCCAGTTACGTTCCATTTCGCCGACCGATCTCAGGGCCTCGTCCGGACGCCCTTCTTCCAGAGCCAGCCGGATTCTGCAGAGCACGCCCCACTGGCGGCGATTGATCACTTTTATCTGAGACACCTGACTGCCGACGGACTGAGTGGCTACGTTGAGTTCGGCCACGATTTCACGAAGCTGGTGATCGCCGCCAATCCGGAGTTTGCCGGAGAGGTCTCCCTCGCTTAACTGTTGGAGACGGACGATCAGCTCGCGCCCCGGCTGGATACTGCGGGACATCGGAAGAATGGTGATGATCGCGATCGTGGTTATGGCCGCAATGATGGCTGAGATCATGTACGGTATCAAAGTCAGGAGCGCGACCTGAAGCCGTCCGGTCAAAACTTCGAGCGCGCTGTTGGCGACCGATTCGTTGAAGCAATAGATGATGGCCGCCGAGGCCGAAACGGCCGCGAGCATCAGAAACAGGACCGTCCCATAGAGACGCAATTTCTGTCGCTGGGTGAAATATCCACGCACCGCGTCGGTAATTGCTGACATATCGTATGCACTCCTTCCAGAAGATTTTGACATGCCGACGGGGCATTCCAGCCCCGTCCTGTCTATGTCTTCGACCGGCGCAGAGTGTAAACTGAGACGAATTATCGAGCATTCCGGGTCAGAAAACAGACAAACGTAAAGCCCCGTCGGCGGGGCTTTTACGCGTACTTTGAGCGAAACCTGATCAGAACGGCAGGTCGTCGTCACCGTTGGACGAGGAGCCGGTATCCGGCACGGACGCGCCTGCACCTGCCCCGGCGCCTGAGCCGGCGCTCCGGTCATCGCCGGGACGCCCGCCGATCATCTGGAAATTGGTCACGACGATCTCGGAGATGTATTTCTTGTTCCCCTCCTTGTCCTCGTAACTCCGGTTGTCGATGCGGCCTTCGATGTAAATTTCCCGCCCCTTGGTGAGGTATTCCTTGATGATTTCGGCCTGTTTCCCCCAGGCCACGATATTGTGCCAGGTGGTGGACTCATTCTTCTGGCCGTCCTGACCGGTCCAACGCTCGTTGGTGGCGAGTGAAAAGGAGGCCACGGCCTTGCCGCCCGGGGTGTACCGAAGCTCCGGGTCCTTGCCCAGCCGGCCAATAAGGATCGCTTTGTTGACTGACATGATTACTCCTGAGATAAGTGTTTCGTGGCAATAGTATAGCCGGGTCGAAACCGGCTGTCAAGACACGGTGATTGAGCTTGCCACAGAATGTGAAATCGGCTATATACCGGCGCAAACAGGGTGTGTACGATGAGCCAGCAGATTGATCCGGAAAAGTCGATTGTGTCCATCAAGCGGTTCCTGACGGGTCGTCTGACTCAGTCGGGGCTGACCGGGTATGTGATCGGTCTGTCCGGGGGTATTGACTCGGCGGTTTCGGCCGCCCTGGCGGTCGAGGCGGTCGGCCGCGACAAGGTGTTCGGGGTTCTGATGCCCTACCGGACCTCATCCAAAACATCCATCGAAGATGCCACCACCCATGCCCGTCAACTGGGGATTGAGTTTCAAGTGATTGACATCTCCCCCATGATTGACGCCTATTTCGGACCGTTTGACGAGTCGCTTCGCCTCCGGGCCGGCAATAAAATGGCCCGCGAGCGGATGTCGATCCTGTTCGACATCGCCCACAAACTGAACCGGCTGGTCCTTGGCACCGGCAACCGGACCGAAATCTGCCTTGGATACACCACATGGTATGGCGACTCGGCCTGTTCGGTCAACCCGCTGGGGGAATTGTACAAGACCGATGTTCGCAAGATCGCCCGTATTTTGCGTGTGCCGCCGTCGATTATCGCCAAACATCCCACCGCCGACCTCTGGGTCGGCCAGACCGATGAAGGCGAAATCGGGGTGACCTATGAACGGATCGACCAGTTGCTGGGCTTGATGATCGATCGAAACGTCACCTCGCTGGCCAATTTGGAACAGGCCGGTTTCAAGCGGGCCGAGATCGATCGGATCGTGGCGCTGGTCAATCGGAATTCTTTCAAACGACGCCTGCCGGATATTGCTCCTCTCGGACGGGGGGATGTCCCGGATCATATCGTTTTGCACTGAGTACCGCGGCGGGAAGAATGTCAATCGGAAAGCTGTACCTCGTCCCCACCCCTATCGGCAATCTCTCCGACATGACCGACCATGCCCGCGAGGTGCTGGCGGCGGCGGATATTGTCGCCTGCGAGGACACCCGCACGTCGGGACGGCTCATGCAACATCTCGGTCTGAAGAAGAAACTTGTCAGCTACCACGAATTTAACGAGCGGAGCCGGTCGGCCCAATTGATCGAGCGAATCCATGCCGGGGAGACGGTGGCGGTGATCAGCGACGCCGGATCGCCGGGGATCTCCGACCCGGCCTACCGGGTGGTGCGGGCGGCTATCGAGGCGAACATAGAAATAATCCCGCTACCGGGACCGAACGCGCTGATACCCGCCCTGACCGCCTCCGGACTTCCGACCGACCGATTCTTTTTCGAGGGGTTCCTGTCGCACAAGACCGGCGCCCGCAAGCGCCGGCTGGAGGCGATCGGTTCATACCCGCACACACTGATATTCTACGAATCGCCGTTCCGCATCCACAAGACCCTGCAGGCGATCTTCGATACTCTGGGCGACCGCCCCGCCTGCCTGTCGCGCGAGATCAGCAAGAAGTTCGAGGAGCATATTCGCGGGACGGTAAGCGAGATTCTGAACCGGATCAAAGGCAAAACCGTGAAGGGTGAGATTGTGCTGTGTGTCGGCGGACTGGGCGACGCGCGCGAACCGGATGAGCCGGACTCCGAGGAGGAGGACACATGATCCGCGCCGATCGAATGTACCCGTTCGACTATATCGTTTTGGGGTATTGCGCCCTGATGGCGGCGCTGATACTTGTCTTTGGACGACCTTTCATTCAGTACCTCGATGAACTGGCGTTCTATGTCGGCGCGGCGATGCTGGCCATCTTCATCCCGCGAGTGCTGGATGAACACCGGAGCCGCTCCGAGGCGTTCATTCGGCTTCTCTACCCCGCCCTGCTACTCTGGCCGTTTTACCGCATGACGCAGGGGACCATCCTGCTGGTATTCGACAATTTCTTTGACGCCGATCTATCCGCGTTTGAGGTGTCGATTCTGGGCGCGGACCCCTCGCTCTACTTCGATTCGCATGGACTCAATGTCGTGGTGACGGAGATTCTCTCGCTTTGTTATTTCAGTTATTACTTCATGATTCCGGCCTTTTTCCTGCCGGTGTTCTTCCGCCGGGATTATCGAATCCTCAAAGAGGCGCTGGCGGTGGTTTGCCTCACTTTCTTTGCCTCTTATCTTTTGTTTGCCCTGTATCCGATTGAAGGCCCGCGCTGGCACTTTGCCGGCCTGTATCAGCACCCGGTCGAGGGTCCCCTGTTTCGACAGTTGGTCAATTTCGTCATCGATTCCGGCGCGGTTCACGGGGGATGCATGCCGTCATCGCACACGGCGGTGGGATTGGTTTTGATGCTGATGTGTTTCCGATACTACCGCCGCTGGGGGTGGGTTCTGCTTCCGTTCGTGATCGGGCTGGCGGCGGGCACGGTCTGGGGGCGGTTTCATTTCGCGTCCGACGTGGTGGTCGGGGCGGCGATCGCGTGTGCGGCATATTGGCTGATCAATAAATACCACGATCGCTGGATCAATCGCCCCGAGAACGTTGTTGCAGACAGTAAGATGCAAGGCGCCCATGTGTCCTGAACTGTTCCATCTCGGTCCGCTCCCGATCCGGAGTTTCGGGCTGGCGATTGCGGTCTCGTTTCTGGCGGGGGTGCTCTATATCATGCGGATTGCGCGCCGCGACAGGAAGCCGGTGGATCAGTTTGTCACGATCGCCTATCTGATGATCTTCAGCGGCCTTTTGGGGGCGCGACTATTCTATGTTCTGTTTCATCTGGAGGAATTTTCCGGCCACTGGCTGAATACGATCAATCCGTTTCAAGGGTCGCAATTCGGCATCGCCGGACTGAATCTGTACGGCGGCATTCTGGTGGGGATTGTCGCCACGCTGGTGTATTGCCGGATCTACAAACTAAGGGTACTCGACGTCTTCGACACCTTTGCGGCTCCGCTCGCGCTTGGCATCGGTATTTCGCGCATCGGCTGTTTTCTGAACGGTTGTTGTTTCGGCACGCCGACCGATCTCCCCTGGTCGATCCAGTTTCCGATTGATTCGATTCCGTATTCGGTTTTCGGCCCCGCGCATATCCACCCTACCCAGATATATAGTTCGCTGTACGGGGTTGGATTGTTCGTACTTCTGCACTTCCTGTTGAAACACCGGAAGTTTGTCGGGCAGGTCACCGCCGCATTCTTTATGATCGAGGCGGTCTTTCGATACTTTATCGAGACGATTCGCTATTACGAACAGGAGATGGTATTCTCCATCGGGGGGACGACGATCACCTACAATCAGGTGATTTCGGTGTCGCTGTTTGCGGCGGGGGTGATAATCTATCTGACCTCAGCCAGACGCCGCACGAACCTCACATAGACGAACCTACATCAGCGAATACCCACCGTCAACAATCACCGTCTGGCCGGTGATCCAGCTGGCGCGGGGCGAAGCCAGAAAGACCGCCACATCGGCCACTTCTTCGGGGCGTCCGATCCGCTTGAACGGCGTGCGGGCGGTGACTTCGGCTTTCATCTGCTCGTAGTTCGGGAATACTTTC
>JACRAV010000247.1 GCA_016213305.1 Candidatus Zixiibacteriota bacterium
GTGGCGTTCCCCATGGCGATCATCCGCGATCCGTGCTCGGACGCGAACGACTCGACAATGGCCGTCACCATCTTCGTTATCGCATAACTCGGCATGAGCGCGGCGTAGATTTCTTCCGCCGACGGCTCGAAAATATATTCGCGCTGGATCCCGTGCGCCTGCTCTTTCCCCACTTCGGGACGCGCCACCGGCAGATACCGTTCGGTGACGACTTTGTACCGCACCATCGAGAGGAAACGGGTGAAGATCAGCACGATTTCATCGGTCTGACCGCTGACAAACCGGTCGCAGAGCATATGCACGATCTGCCGGGTGCGGTCGTAATTCGGCACCCCGCCCCAGTCGCCATAGAAGGCGGCGATCGGATATTTGCGCCGCTTGAAATAGTCGTTGGCCCGCTTGCCGATGGTCACCAGTTCGATCTCCGCCCCCCTATTTTCGGTCAGCCAGATTTCGGCGCGCCGCAATACGTTCGTGTTGAACGATCCGCACAGGCCGCGATCTCCGGCCAAGATCACCACGGTGCGTTTCTTCACCGGACGCTCCTCGAAAAACGGGTGCGCAATCTCGGACGACGACGCCGAAGCCAGATGCCCCAGCATTTGATCGAGTTTCAGCGCGTACGGCTTGGCCTGCTCCACCCTCTGCTGGGCGCGACGGAGCTTGGCCGCCGCCACCATCTCCATCGCCTTGGTGATGCGACGGGTCGAGACGACCGACCGGATTCTCTTCTTGACGGCGCGAAGCGTTGCCATATGACTATTTCAGCTTCCTGTCCTTCTACCTTACGCCTTGAACTGCGCCTTGAACTTCTCGACGGCGTCCTTCAGTTTCGCCTGCGTCGCGTCGGAGATGATCTTCTCCTTGTCGAGAGTCGGCTCGATCTCCGGATAGTTCTTGTCGCAGAACGCCCAGAATTCCTGTTCGAACTTGCTGATCGCCGCCGTGGGCACATCATCGAGATGTCCGCGCGAACCGGCCCAGATGATCATCACCTGCCGGGCCACCGGGATCGGGACATACTGTCTCTGCTTGAGCAGTTCCACCATTTTTTCGCCGCGATTGAGTTGCCGGCGGGTGGCCTCATCGAGATCGGAACCGAACTGGGTGAAACCGGCCAGATCGCGGTACTGTGCCAGATCGAGCTTGAGCGATCCGGCCACCTGCTTCATCATCTTGGTCTGCGCGTTTCCGCCCACGCGGGACACGGAGATACCGACGTTGATCGCGGGGCGAATGCCCGAGAAGAACAACTCGGATTCGAGGAATATCTGGCCGTCGGTGATCGAAATCACGTTGGTCGGGATATACGCCGACACGTCGCCGGCCTGCGTTTCGATAATCGGAAGCGCCGTCAGCGAGCCGCCCCCCTTTTCGTTGGACAGCTTGGCCGCCCGCTCCAGAAGACGCGAGTGACAGTAGAAAATGTCGCCCGGGTACGCTTCACGGCCCGGCGGACGACGGAGCAGGAGCGACAATTGCCGATAGGCGGCCGCCTGCTTGGAAAGGTCGTCGTAAATGCACAGAGCGTGACCCTTGTTGTACATAAACTCTTCGCCGATCGCACACCCGGCATACGGGGCGATGTATTGCAAAGGCGCCGGATCAGTGGCGGTGGCCACGACCACCGTGGTGAATTCCATGGCGCCGAACTTGCGAAGCGTTTCCACCACCTGCGCGACAGTCGAGGCCTTCTGGCCGACCGCCACATAGATGCAGTTCACGCCGGAGCCTTTTTGATTGATGATCGTATCGAGCGCCAGCGCCGTTTTGCCGGTCTGGCGGTCGCCGATGATCAATTCGCGCTGGCCGCGACCGATCGGAATCATCGAATCGATCGCTTTCAATCCGGTCTGCACCGGTTCTTTCACCGGCTGGCGTTCGATCACCGACGGCGCGCGACCTTCGATCACGCGGAACTTGTCGGTGACAATCGGCCCTTTGCCGTCCAGCGGCTGACCGAGCGGATTGACAACCCGTCCCACCAGCGCCGGCCCAACCGGCACCTGAGCCACCCGGCCGGTGCGCTTGACCGGATCACCTTCGTTGATCTTGCTGTCCGATCCGAACAGCGCCACGCCGACATTGTCCGACTCGAGGTTCAGCACGATGCCCATCACCCCGCCGGGAAATTCGACCAGCTCCGACATCTGGGCGTCCTCAAGACCCCAGACGCGGGCGATTCCGTCGCCAACATGAAGAACCGTGCCTACCGACTCGGTTTCCAGCTTGGTGTCGTACCGCTCGATTTCCTTACGAAGAACCGATGAGACTTCTTCAGGATTGAGACCCATTCACGAACTCCTTATTCACATTCACACAACTTGTCTGTTTTCAACCGGTGACCGGAACCGCTCAGGCCACCTTCACTTTGCCCAACTGTTCCCGCATCTGCTTGAGGCCGTGGCGCACCGAGCCGTCGATAATCTCATCATCGATGATCACGATCATCCCGCCCAGAATCGCCGGATCGACTTTCTTCTCAAGCTTGACCTTCTTCCCGGTGCGGCTTTCGAGCCGGGCGGTCACGTTTCGTTCTTCGTCGCCGGAGAGGGGAATCGCAGTCACCACCGAGGCCCGCACAATTCCCTTTTCGGTTTCGACCAGTCGCTCGAAGGCGTCGATGATATCCGGCAGATGCTGTACCCGGTGCTTGTCCATCAGGACCAGCAAAAACTCCAGAAAGAGTTTCTCGAGTCGCGTGCCGAAGACCTTGTTGACCAGTTCGAGTTTCTGCTGGTCGGTGACATGCGGGGCGGTGAGAAAATCCAACAGGGCGCGATCCTTTCGGATCACCTGCCGGAGGACCTCGAACTGATCATACGCCTTGTCGATCAGATTGCGGCCCTTGGCGGCCATGAACAGCGCCCGCGCGTACTTTTGTGCGACCTGTTGAGCAATCATCGCAAACTTACGCTTTCTGCACCTCTTCGATGTACTTGCCGATCAACTCGCGGTGTTTCTGATCGCTCATCTTCTCGCGCACCACTTTTTCGGCGGCGGTCATGGTGATGGCAATCATCTGCTCCTTGAGTTGCACCTTGGCCTTGGCGATCTCACGTTCCAGTTCGGCTTTGGCCTTGGCCTGGATTTCTTTCGCCTCGTGCTGGGCCTGGGCTTTGATGTCGGCCGCGACCTTCTTGCCTTCCTCGACCGCCTCGACGATCTTTGCCCGACGCTCGCCGTCGATTTCCTTCATGCGGGCGTCGTAGGCGGCCGCCTGCTGGGCTACCCTGGCTTTTTCGTCGTCGATGGTCTTGAACTCACCGACAATCCGACTGCTGCGTTCTTCCATCAAATTGAGCAGTGGCCCCCAGGCATACCGCTTCAACAACCAGAACGTGATCAGAAACCCAACGGCGTGGGTTATGAGTTGCGTCCACTCTAAATGCATAGCACCTCACACATGGACATGCTCGCCGGCGAACATGTCGCGTCTATTCCCGTTCTCAGCTTCCGATCTTCCCGGACAGAATGAAGAACACGACCAGCGCGTAAATGGTCAGCGCTTCGATAAGCGCCGCGCCGATGATCATGGCCGTCTGAATCTTGCCGGCCGCTTCGGGCTGACGGCCAATCGCTTCCATCGCTGAGCCGACCGCGCGACCCAGGCCGAGACCGGAACCAACCGCCGCAAGACCAACGCCCATCGGCAGTGCCCACGCTAACATTGCTTGATATTCCATCGAATCCTCCTAAGTAAGCTATCGCAATACGTTCTATGTATTTCTGTTGTCAGTGGTGCTCCTCGTGAGGAAGCATCATCAAAATGTAAATTGTCGAAAGCAGGGTGAAGACCAGCGCCTGGATGGTTGACAGAAGCAGTCCGAGAAAGATAAACGGCACGTTGAGTGGAATCCCCACCCAGGTATGCTCCGCAATAGTCGAACCGAACATGCCCATGGCGGTAACGCCGAGACCGACAAAGGCGGCCACCAGCACGTCTTCGCCGGTAATGTTGCCAAAAAGTCGAAGCGCCAGACTGAACGGCTTGGCGATTTCACCGATGATGTGCATCGGAAACTGGAGCGGCACCAAAGCCCACATGATTGCGCCGCGAGGCGTGCCCGCCATGTGATCCAGATACCCAACCACTCCGAGTCTTCGCACTCCGGTGTATTGGGCGTATAGAAACACAAGAATCGCGAGTGACGCCGTAATATTGATACTTGTCGAAGGCGAGTGGCCAAGCGGAATAACGCCCCAGAGATTATTCATGAGAATATAGAAAAAGAGAGTTCCCAGAAACGGCGCGTAAGTCTTTGCGTCCTTGCCCAGAATCGAGTGAATGAAATTGTACATTCCTTCGACCAGCATTTCCATGGCGTTTTGAAGTCGTCCAGGAATCATCTGACGCTTGCGATACACCTTAATTGCAAAGTAGCAGAATATAAGAGAAGTGAGTGCGGCGTAGATGACGTTCACCCAATGCTCAATCCACTCATATTCAGGGCCAAGCCAGTGAACAAGCAGTTTCGCCAAACTGGGTAATGCCGGCGGACCGCTCTCCTTGGCCGCTTCTTCGGCAAAGGCCGACGACACCAAAAACAGCGGAGCAAACAGACAGGCCTTGTTGAGCCAGCCGCGGACCATCAGGCAACTCCCGACGTTTTGGCGCGGCTCTCGGTAGAATCCATATCCAGGTGTAACAGAACCCGGCCCAAAGCTTTCAGGATCATGATCACGACCGTAGCAAACGCTCCGGCCAGAAGCCACAGCGGTTGAAATAGAGAAATCTTCAACAGGAAATATCCGGAAACGTACAGCAAGGGGAACTTGAACAACAGCAGGGCAATGGTTCGCGGCTTATCCACACCCTCGGGCCGGATAGCGGCCCTGACGGTCAAAGTAATAAACCACAAATTCAGCATCCCCCACACCCCGCCGGAGAAGAGCGCCAGCGCCTTCCAGACCCCGAAATAGTATAGAAAGAACGGAAACAGGATCAACAGGACAATGCCGGTCGTGCGCAGGGTGCGATGAATAAACTCAAGTCCCACTTAACGTTCCTTGTCTTTCTCTTTCTCTCTCTCGATCGCTTCCGACTTCTTCACCAAGTTCCAAATTTCACGAGCGGCGGCCGCGAATCCCAGCGCAATACCCAGGATCATCAACCATGGCTCTGTGCCGAATTTCGCGTCGGCCCATCGTCCGGCAAAGTACCCGACCAACGGTGCGGCTACAAGTATTGCCGGGACCGCCGCCAAGAGGCCTATTTGGGCGTATTCGCGCCCTTCTTTTCGGCCCGGCGAGGGTTCGAAAGGGGACATATTGGCCCTTCCAGCCAGAATATTTCGCGGGCCAATATAGTCCCCGACAGGGGGATGTCAAACGAATTTTGGGGCTTTTACAAAGTCCCGACCGGGCCTGCCCCGCCCATAGCGCCGGATTGTGCCTCCCCCTCGTTGACAAATCGGTCGGCGGTGATGATCTTCGACCTCGGAGGTATCGAAATGCGAAGACTCGTTTTCTTCGGCGTCGGTCTGGCGGGAATCGTTCTCGCGCTGTCCTGTTCCAAGAGTCCGGTTGTTGACGGCTTGCCCCCTACCCTGACATTTGACCAACTGGCGATTCTGGACACCACCGGTAATTTCGTCGTTCGGTGGTCGGGCTGGGATCGGATCGA
>JACRAV010000250.1 GCA_016213305.1 Candidatus Zixiibacteriota bacterium
CACGGCGGCCAAGGCACTGATTACTATTCGTTTCATGACTCGCCCTCTCTATCAGCTTGCCGACGTGTTCATCAACACGACCGTGCGGTTCTTCTTGGTAAGGTACTGCTTGGCCACGCGCTGAATCGCTTCCGGCGTCACCGCGTTGATGCGGTCCAGTTCGTGGAACATCTCGCGCCAGTCGCCCCACAAGGTATGATAGCCGGCCAGCTGGAACGACAGCCCCGAATTGCCGTCAAGCTGGTTGATAAACCGGGCACGGGCGCGCGCCTGAATCTTCTTCACCTCGTCAACCGACAGCAATTCATTCTGGAGCCGTTCGACCGCCGCAAAGACATCCTTTTCGCACTCGTCATTGGTGTGGCCGGCCGACGGCACAACAATAATACCGAACAATCCGGGGTACTTATCGCCGGGGAATCCCGTCAGCGCCTGTGCCTGGACCGCCAGCTTCTTTTCCTTGACCAGAGTCTTGTAGAGAATTGATGTCCGCCCGCTCCCCAGATAATCGGCCACCGCGTCCAACGCCGGTCGATCCGGATTCGTCCCATCGGGCACATGCCATCCGACCAGATAGATCGGTTGCGACGGGTCCTCTAAGAAACTCCGGCGCTCCCCCTGTTGCGGCGGTTCCACCGTGGCAATGCGCGGCGGCGCCGGACGATATGCAATCCGCCCAAAGTATTTGTCGGCCTGCGCAATGACATCCGCCGTCTTGACGTCGCCAACTATCGCCACCACCACATTGGCCGGAGAATAGTATTTCGTGAAAAATGCTTCCGCTTCCGCCCGTGAGTAATATTGAATGTCCGACATGTGCCCGATTCCCGACACGCCGTACGGATGGGCGCTGAATGAGGCCGCCAGAAACTCCTGCACCATCCGGCCGATCGGGCTTGACTCCACCCGCATCCGCCGTTCCTCGGCCACCACGTCCCGTTCCTTGTACATCTCGCGAAACACCGGATTGAGGAACCGTTCCGATTCCGTGGCCATCCACAACTCCACCTTGTTCGAGGGGAGAGAGTAGAAATATACCGTGTAATCTTCGGCGGTGCCGGCGTTCAATCCCTCGCCCCCTTCGCGCTCGATGATCTGCCCGAACGCGTTCGGAACCACTTCAGCATATGATTTCTCGCGCGCCTCTTCATACGCTTTGGTCAGCGCCGCCACCTTGGCCGAATCCACAAACCGACCCTTGTTGCGTTCGTCGCGCAACAGCATGAAGATGGAATCTTCCACCCGGATCAGTTCCTTTTCCTTGGGCCAATCCTTGGTGCCGAGGGTGGTGGTTCCTTTGAACGCCATATGTTCAAACATGTGGGCCAGTCCGGTGTACCCCTTGGGATCGTCAACCGCTCCGGCATTGACCATCGTCGCAAACGACACCACCGGCGCGTCGTGCCGCTCCATGACCAAAACCGTCAATCCATTGGTGAGTCGATGTTCCGTCACCGAGCTTTGCAATTTGGTGAAATCAAACGCCTGCGCGCCCGTGACCAAGAAGACGACCAGCAACGTCAGCGTCATCGCTGGTCTCAGTGTTCCTATCCGCATTCATACCTCCATTGTGAAATGCATTCGCAATCTCAGTGATGAAGAATTAACCGAGGTCTTCAGTTTGAGTCAAGGAGTCATTATGCCAATTTCTGGATTTGAATTGTGGATAAGTGCAAGAACCTGATAGGCATACCTGCCCACCTCCCTGTACGCGACCCGATCCCATATAGTTTCGAAAATATCACTCTTTGGGGGAAGAAATCAGGACTGGTTCGGTATCTGGGGAAGAGAAAACGAGCAAGCCGATGTTTAAGGAGGTACGTATGAAACTCAAACAGCTTATCACCATCGCCTCAATTCTCCTCCTGTCCATTATAGCCATGGACAGCAGGGGAGAGGCCGCCGTGGGAGTCCTTTCCGGCCAGGTGATCTCCCAGGCCGACCAGACGCCGGTCGTGGGCGCCGCGGTCCTCGTCCTTGGTTCAAAAATCGGAACCCTCACCGATTCCGATGGCCGCTTCACGATTCGAAATCTTGATATCGGCGCCTATTCCATTCAGGTGTCGTGCGCCGGTATTGCGACCACTACTCGGTCAACGGTGAACATTACCGAGGGCAAGGTGACGGAAATTCGTGTCGCGATGGCTGTCGAACAACCGATCCAGCAAATTGATAGTCTTCTCCGACGGAATGAGGTCGGAAAGCCGGTCATCGACAATAATCGATCCGTCCGGCCCGATGCGGCTACCGATCAATCTCTGGGCGCGCGTGCGGGTGAGGTCGTGCTCAACGGCATATCGCCTTACGCTGGAGAACGCGAAGCGTACAAATCCATTGCCCCCATGCCCCGCTACACCCCGCTTCTGCCGCCGTTTGACATGTTCTTCCGCGACTATGGCACCAACGGTTGGGTGAAGACATCCCGTGACCGGCTCTCGACCTTTGCTCTCGATGTTGACGACGCCTCTTACAATCTAGTCAAGCAGTATCTGAATCAGGGAAATATTCCACCTACCGAGGCCATCCGAGTCGAGGAGTTCATCAATCACTTTGACTACGGGTATCGCCCGCCCCAGAGCGGCAAGTTCCGCGTCTTTACGGAGACCGCCGAATCCCCCTTTGCTGACGGTGCTGTCTTCCTCAAGATCGGCATCAAGGGAAGAGAAATCGCGGAGTACAACCGCAAGCCGCTCCGTCTGACCTTTGTCATCGACGTCTCCGGCTCGATGGGGTATGACAACCGGCTGGAACTGGTCAAGCAGGCACTTCATCTGATTGTTCAGCAAATGTCGGCCAGCGACCAGATCGGTATCGTCGCCTTTGGCTCAACCGCCTACGTCGTTCTGGACCCGATTTCAGGAAACCGCAAAGGGGAAATTGTCAGGGCCATTGATCGTCTTCGTTCGGGTGGCTCAACCTTCGCCGAAGCCGGTCTTCGTCTCGGGTATGAAATGGCCGACGAGCAGTTCGAGCGTGGTGTCACGAATAGAATCATTCTGTGTAGTGACGGTGTGGCCAACGTTGGTCGGACCGGCCCCGAAGAGATCATGCGCGAAGTCACCCGAATCGCCAACACTGGCATCACCCTGTCAACGTTCGGCTTCGGCATGGGCAACTACAATGACGTCCTGCTGGAACAGTTGGCCCAAAAGGGAAACGGCAGGTACGCTTACGTCAATAATTGGGAAGAGGCCCGCCGCCAGTTCGTCGATCAACTTATGGCCAACGTGCAGGTGCTCGCGCGCGACGTAAAAGTACAGGTGACCTTTGATCCGAACATCGTCCAGGCCTATCGCCTCATCGGCTATGAAAATCGCGCCGTCGCTGATAACAAATTCCGCGATAATCGCACCGACGGCGGCGAAATCGGCGCCGGACACGAAGTAACGGCCCTCTACGAATTGCGGATCAAAGGCAAAGCCCGCCAGAGTCAGATTGCCACAATTGACGTCCGCTGGAAAGAGCCAAATCAAAACGCCACAGCCGAGCTCCGCGAAGTGGCGACGTTTAACAGCCGTTCCAGCCGGTTCGAATCGGTCCGCCCTGAACTGAAACTCGCGGTCGTCGCCTCCCGCTTCGCCGAACTCCTGAAAGAAACGGCCTATTCAGCCAACACCTCCTACGACGACCTGCACGATCTTGCTTTGCAGGTTGAACGGGAGTTGCCAAATGAGCAGACCCGCGAACTGGCCGAGCTGATTTCTCGGGCGCAGACGCTCAGCTATGGCAATGATTACTGGCGTGCCGAGGAAGACGACCGTGGCGGCGGTAACTATAAGCGCTGACTGACAGGGGAGACCCGGTCGCCGACGATTCAAACATGCCGTCAGGTGCCCTCACCTGACGGCCTCGCAAATTCGAGGGTGACTTCTTTCGTTGACTGATCCCCTCACCTGTCACTTCGTGACATCCTCTCCCAAAGGGAGAGGAATTCGTACTGGAGATTTGTCTTTTTGTCACGTTCTCGAAGTTCAGGCTATGGCAAGAGTCGGCGAAGTTCTTCCCTTCTCCCAACGGGAGAAGGTGGCCCGCCCTTGGCGGGCCGGATGTGGGGTAAAACCTCTTCAATAGCCTGACTGTTGAATCTTCATGCGTCAGATGTTCAAACCTGACGGTTTCACAAACGTGTAACAGCGAAGTGACCGCCGACTACTGCCAGTAACTGATCAGCTTCGGCCGCTTGGTATGCAACAGATTCTCGTTGCGGGGGATCACCCGCGCGGTGATTCCGAACCGTCCCGATTCCGAGCAGACAATCTCGCCTCGATAGGTGTATGTCCCCATCGTGTCCCCGTCGGCGGGGCGGGATCCGTTCAAGCTGGTCATGGCGGCGTTGGGCGTCTGTATTTCTTCGCGCGAGTTCAGCCGACCGGTGACCACCTCAACCTGAACATCGTCGGGAGTAAGCGAGCCAAGCCGGACTTTCATCTTAACCGGGATCTTCTGGCCTACCTGGACGGTCGTATCAACTTCCCCCAATTCGATATCGGTGATGGCGATCGTTTCCCAGCTGGCCGAGACCCGGTCCATCCAGGCGGTCAGCTGGCGATTGACGGCGAACCCGTCGGACCGCAGTTTGCGCGCGGCATTGATAGCCGGAACATAGAATTGGTTGGAGTAATCCATCAGCATCCGCTGGGCGGAGAAATGTTCACCCGCCATCTGAATCGACTTCTTCATTTTATGAATCCAGCGTTCCGGCACGTCCAGTTCGTTGCGCTGATAATACAGCGGCACCACCTCGCGCTCCAGTACGCTGTATAACGCCTCGGCATCCATCGAATCCTGCACCGCCGAATTGCTGTACTCCTCGCCATTGCCGATCTTGAACCCGGTCTCGTCGCTGTACCCCTCCACCCACCAGCCGTCGAGAATCGAAACATTAAGCGCGCCGTTGAGAGCCGCTTTCATCCCCGATGTCCCCGAGGCCTCTTCCGGTCGCCGCGGATTGTTCAGCCAGACATCCACCCCCTGCACCAGGTAACGCGCGATATTGATATCGTAATCTTCGAGGAATATGATCCGACTGCGGAATTTCTTGTCGGCGCAATATCCGACGATCTGTTTGATAATCTCTTTGCCCGGATTGTCCAGCGGGTGGGCTTTGCCCGCGAAAATGATCTGTACCGGCTGGGATTCGCTTGAAACGATTCGCTCCAGCCGTGTCAGATCATAAAAAAGCAAATTGCCCCGTTTATAGGTCGAAAACCGGCGGGCAAATCCGAGCGTGAGCACGTTCGGATCAAGTATCTGGTCGGCGTTCTGGATATCGATCTGCGAGGCGCCGCTCTTCTGAAGTTGTGTCTTGTACTTCTTGC
>JACRAV010000248.1 GCA_016213305.1 Candidatus Zixiibacteriota bacterium
ATGAGAATCGATGCCGGGAGGATCGGGAAGAGAAACCTCTCCTGCTGATTGCGCAGAAACCAGTGGAACACGACAAATGAGAGGGTGCTGAAGATCAGCAGGCGGTGTTTGCGCACGAACGACGGCCGCCCGGCCAGCCAGACCAGCACCAACGACATCGGCGGAATGAACAGTCCGAGCAGAACCACGATATACATCCCCGGGATGGTGTTGTAGATGGTGTCATACAGCGCGCGGGGATTGAAATTGACGAGGGAACTTCCGGCAAACCTTCCGAGGAAAATCCAGTCGCAGGTCCAGGCCAGCAAGATCATCAGCCCGGTCGCCACACAGTAATGGATGGCGGGGCGCAGATTCCGGTATTCGTACCAGAGCACAAGCGGAATAGGCAGAGCGGCGAAAGCGATCTGGAAGCGAATCATCCAGGCCAGACCGGTCAACAGTCCGGCGAAATAAAGCCAGCGGGCCTTTTTGTCATGCGCATACTGATAGAAGCCGTAGAGAGCGACCAGCCATATTTCACCGCCGACCACCTCGATCAGATTTCGCACCCCCAGAAACGGCGCGGCGAAATAGAGGCCGGCAAACAGGCCGCCGATCACCGCCCAGCGATCATCGCGGGTCACCAGCTTCACCGTCTTAAAGATAAAAACCACCGGGAGCAGGGAAATCAGCGCATGCCCCAGACGCACACCGTACATCATGGCATCCAAAGATTGGATTCCCAGCCAGCTCTCCACTTTCATGATGGCGTACACGAACAGGGTGTAGAGTGGAAAGCGGGTGATATCGGAGGCCGGCTGGGTCAGCCAGTGCAGAAGCCCGTCGGGACCGAACAGCCCGCTGGTCAGCCAGTCCTGGCTGATGACCACGGTTTCGAAGTGATCGTCGTTATGGATGAATCCCTTCGACCAGATGACCGCCATCAGCCGAACGGCCCCGGCCGCGAGCATCACAAAGAGAAGAGGCCGGCGCTGGATAAAGGTCTTGATCGTATGCACGGTAGTATGTTTCATCGGGCTTGGTGAATCTCGGACAAAGTAGCAAGGTATGTCAACAAGTTTCACACATGTGAGTATTCATCGCGAACACGGCGCCAGAGGATCGAATGTCACGAAGAGATAATTGATGAGTTGCGTCAGATCTGCAAGGTCGATCGATCCCTGAGCGTCAACATCGGCGGCGTGACTGCAACAGAGCGGCTGGTGCGAAATGAACAGGTGATCGATCAGACCGGAGACATCGCTGATATCGACGGTATTATCCCTCTCGCAATCAATATTGCCGGTTGTACCGTTACAGCAGGAGTGGCACCAGCCGGGGACAAACTCATAGTGAACAAGCTCGGTATTGTCGGACAGACGCCCGCTCCAGATCACCCTGATGGCGGCGCCGGAATCGATCACCGTGAAGAGACCAAACTGCTGAGTGCCGGGGAACATGCCGTGACTGTACGGGCCGCCCTTAGGCGAGGGTGTTCGGTCGAGCGGGGCCGCTTGAAACACGGGAAAGCAGGCACCGGTTCCGGCGGCATAGTCGGAGTTGGTGCCGTCGTCGATGGCAATCATATGGGCATCGCCCGAAATCTGACACAGATTTTGAATATGATTGTCGCTGATAAAATTGGCCAGCTCGCGACGTTCATTGGTGTACACATACCAGCCGTCATCGCCGGTCGTACCAATCCATGGGAGGGAATTAACCCAGACGATCAGCGCGGCGCTGTCGCGCGCCCGCAGGAGCTGGTCTTTGAACCAGGCCTTTTGAGTAACGCCCAGCATTGTTTTCTGAGCGTCATCGGGCGCGGTCCAGGGACTTCGCGCCGAGCGGGAATCGCACACGAGAAAGCGGACCCGGCCGACATCAAATCTGAAATAGATCGGGACGTCGCCCGCCCCGGCTGAGAGCGGATAGTGCGGCACATACTCCTGATAGGTCAATCGCGCGGCCAGACGACCGGGCGCGGTCGAATCGGAATTGTTCGGACCGAAATCGTGGTCGTCCCAGATATAGGCGATCGGCACGGTGCGATACAGCGCCGATTGAGTCCCGGAGCCAAGGACAGTCTCGTAGGTCTGGCGAAACACCGCCCGGTCGTTTACGGCTATGTTTTCGTAGTGGAAATCACCCACGTGAAAGAAAAAGAGCGGATTGAGATGGCGGATAGTCGTGAACGTGGGGGCGTTTGACCCGGTCCAGGCACATGATCCGAGGGCAAACGAAAATGAGGCCGGTCCACCCGGAAACGTGCGAAACCGACCAGTGAGCGACAAATCGATCGTGTCGTTGACTTCAAGCGCGTAGTAATATTGTTGATCGGGCGCGAGGCCGAGAATCTCAAGCGCGACAACGCGATTGTTCTCGGCGGTGATCGCGGTGTCGGGTATCGAAAAGACCGGACCGCTCATGTCCGTCTGAGGGCTGACCACCAGCCGCACTATCGCCCCCTCGACAGAAACTTTACCGTCCACCCGGGCCG
>JACRAV010000249.1 GCA_016213305.1 Candidatus Zixiibacteriota bacterium
AAACCGAGGTGCTCATCGGGGAAGAAGAAGACTTTCTCCCGGCGTTCCAGTCCCCATTTGAGCGCGCCGGCGGCATTGGACGAGGTGCAGATCAGTCCGCCATTTCGCCCGGTGAAGGCCTTGAGACCGCCGGTGGTGTTCATGTAGGAAATCGGCATGATTTTCTTCTCGCCGCCATAGGGTCTAAGGTACTCCCATGCTTCGAGCACGTCGGCCATCTCCGCCATGTCGGCCATCGGGCATCCGGCGAGCGGATTGGGAAGATAGACGCGCTGGTGATCGTCGGTGAGAATATCCGCCGACTCAGCCATGAAGTGCACGCCGCAGAAGACGATGATCCCGGCCTCTTTCTTCCCGGCGGCAATTTTGGAAAGTCCCCAGGAATCGCCGATATGGTCGGCGAAGGCGACCACTTCGATTCGCTGATAGTGATGGGCCAGAATACAGAGCTTGGCGCCCAGCCGCGCGCGGGCGGCGGAAATCCGCTCCTTTAACTCCTCGACACCGGCCACCCGGTATTCTGTGGGCAGGGAGAAATACATAATCAGTCACCGGCGGGTTGCTGGGTGTTTTTCTGAGCCACACGGCGCATGACCGCGTCATGCTTCTCCGTCGAGTGTCCCGGATCGACCTTGGCTTTCGGGGCGATGAAATGCTTGGCGTTGTTGACGGCGATCGCCACCTCGCCGCATCCGGTCGAGATCAGCTTCAGCTTGCCGTCATAGGTGACAATGTCTCCGGCCGCGTAGATTCCTTCGATATTGGTGCGCATCCGGCTGTCCACCAGGATGGCGTTCTTCTCCAGATGCAGTCCCCAGTCGGCGATCGGACCAAGATTGGTCAAAAAGCCGATATTGAAAATGATGGCATCGACTGGCAGGACTTCCTCCTCGCCGGTGCGGGTCTGGACAATCGTCACTTCCCGCACCCAGTCCTCGCCGACAATCCGCTTGACCTCCCAGAACGGGAATTTCATCCGCACGGTCGAGTTCATCACCTTGCGGATCGAATCGTCGTGCGCCGAGAAGAAGTCGTTGCGATGAATGTGGGTGATCGACTTGGCCACCGGTTCGAGCATCATGGCGTAGTCGAAAGCGGAATCACCGCCGCCGGCGATCAGGATATTCTTCCCCTCAAAGTCGCGGACCCGGCGCACAAAGTAGAACACGCCGCGCCCCTCAAGCTCCAGCACGTTCGGGATATCCAGTTTGCGCGGGATGTACGCCCCCATGCCGGCACAGACGACCACCGTCTTCGAGTAGTGCACGCCCTTGTTGGTGGTCAGGGTGAATATGCCGTCGGCGTTTCGTTTCACATCAGTGACCTTTTCGCCGAGGCAAAAGGTGTGGGGATACTGTCCGGCCTGCTCTTTGAGCAGTCGGGTGAGGTCCTTGGCCAGGATTTTTGGAAATCCGGCTACATCGTAAATGTACTTCTCCGGATACAGGGCCATCAGGCCGCCGCCGACCTCGTCGAGCATATCGATGGTCTTGAACCGGGTCATGCGGAGTCCGGCGTAGTACATGCCGTACAAGGCGACCGGTCCGGCACCGATGAAGGTGATATCGAACAGGTCCGCGCCGGATATATGGTTTTCAGCCGTATTCATAGTTCGTCAATCACACAAACAACCAAAAGCAGTCCAAAGTGCCGCGCCGTTTTTTCATCGGAGATTGCCGCCACATGGGTCGGCGGAGTCCGATGACGTTCAGGGCCGCAATTCGGCCAGCGCCTTAAACAAGCGTTCGGCGTCCGGAAGCGACGCCAGCGGCACTCTATCAATATACTGAATGATCCCCCGAAGATCGACAGCGAATACGGAACGCTCGGCGTACCCTTTTGCGTGTAGCACGCCGTACCGAGCGGCGACGGCGCCGTGGGGATAGTAGTCGGACATCAAGGGGAATGAAAGCCCGCCCAGAGATCTGGCCCAGGCCTTGTGACAGGCAATCGAATCGACCGAGATGGCGAGAAGCTGGCAGTTCAATTGCGCAAATCTATCGATGGATTCCTGATAGGATGGAATTTGCTGACTGCAAACGGGGGTCCAGTCGCCGGGGTAAAATGCGAGCACTACATTCTTGCGACCGCGATACCAGCCCAGATTCAGTTCCCCTTCGTTGTGGGTGGACAGCGTAAAATCCGGAGCCGCATCCCCAACCTGAAGATCGACCGTACGCCGATCCAATGGCCTGTTTACCCCATGGAGGTATTAGTACCGTTCCCGGGATGAATCGTCATCGACTTCGTCATCGCCGAAGTCATCATCATCGTCATTGATGTCTTCGTCGAAGAAGTCGTCGTCGCCGTCCCACTCAGAGAACTTGCCCTTCGGCGCGCCGCACATCGGACAGGCCATTGGCGGTTCATCGTCGTCGTGTACATACCCGCAGATGTCACAAACCCACTGCATGCTCGTTCTCCCGTTTAGAGTCGGTGGACAATCCCGGTCGCCCGCCTCGCGTTAGTCTTCCATCGGCGAGGCGTCGCCGTATGCAAACCAGTTATAATTACCCGACAGGGCGTCCTTCTCCGCCTGGAGCAGTTCAAAGTGCCGGTGTTCCTCGTCAGCCAGTTGATCAAAGATATCGACAAATTCCTGGTCCTGCATCAGCGCCTTCTGTTCCCGATAGTACTTGGTAGCGGCCAGTTCGGCTTCGATTGCCAGAAGGATGAACTCCATCTCGGTCTTGCGCGTGTCCAGGTGACCCTTGGCGAACACTTTGCGAAGGGCGTTGATGCCGCGCACCGGGAGTTTGCCGATTTCCCCGCCCACCAGCTTGCGGTACATCGCGGTCAGCGTCGCCTTGTGACGGGTCTCGTCGTCGCGCAATCCTTCCAATTTCCGCTTGGCATCCGGGTTGGCGGCGCGTTCCGCCAGGAGCGAATAGAAGTGAAGGCCGTCTTCCTCGCCCTTGATGGCTTTTTTCAGGATATCGCCCAGCTTCTTCTTTTTCGGATCGAACCTGGGCGCGCGCATTTTTGAACGTGTCGCGATCGGTTTGGTTTTCCTCACTGCGGCTTTGGTACGCGGTGCCGGTCGTTTGACGGCTTTCTTCTTAGCCGGCGCTTTCTTTCGAGGTTTCGTCTTGGATGACTTTGTCTTCTTCGTGGCCATATATCTCCTGCGAATCGTGGCTAAATCTGTGGTCTTGTTCTGATATATTCAACTGCTTTTTTCAACCGGTCGAGCACGATCGGGCGGGTGAGCACCACCAGCGTATCGTACAGGCCGGGTCCGACGGTCATGCCGGAGACGGCCAGCCGGACAGGGTGGATAATGCGAGCTTTTTTGACCTGTCTTTCGGCGGCCAGCCCCTCAAGCGCTTGTTCGGCAGACTGATGCGTGAATTCCGACAGGGCGGCAAACCGATCAGCCAGGGCAGACAAAAGCTCGGCGGATTCGGCGTCGAAATGCTTGGCCATCGCCTCGGGATCGTAGGTGAAGTCCTGACTGAAAAAGTACCCACCAAGGGTCACGAAATCGGTCACCCGACGGGTTCGCTCCTTAAGCAGGCCCACGACCTGCCTTAGATAGTCCCAGCGGGTCTCCAGCCAGTATTTGGTAGTGACCCCGGCCTCGACCAGCATGGGCGCCACCAGCACGGCCAGATCGTGGTCGGACATCATCTGGATATGCGCCTTGTTGAACGAAATCAATTTTTCTTCGTCGAACACGGCATTCGAGGGATTCAGGTGGGCGGCGTCGAAAATTTCGATCAACTGCCGGCGAGTGAAGATTTCCTGTTCGGTTTTGGTGGACCAGCCGAGCAAGCTCAGAAAATTGAACATCGCCTCAGGGAGAATTCCATCATGCTGGTATTGGGCAACGTCTTTGTCGCCAAGTCTTTTCGACACCTTCTTCTTGTCCGGTCGCAGGATCAGCGGCACATGGCCGAATCGCGGCACCGGAAAGCCGAGCGCCTGATACAGATGAATCTGTTTAAACGTGTTCGAAATATGATCGTTCCCACGAATCACGTGCGTGATTCCCATATCGTGATCGTCGATCACCACCGCGAAGTTGTAGGTAGCGGAACCGTCGGATCGCGCCACGACCAGATCTTCGATATCCTCATTCTTGATCCGAATTTCGCCCGACACCATATCATTGAAGACGATCTCGCCTTCGGGAATGCGGAGCCGGACGGCAAACGGTTGCCCTGCCTTCACGCGCTGATCAACGTCCGCCTGCGACAATCCGAGGCATTTGCGGCTATATCTGGGCGGGCGTTTTTCGGCGCGGGCCTTCTCCCGTTCGGCCTCGAGATCAGAAGGTGCGCAGAAGCAACGGTAGCCGTGGCCGTTCTCCAGAAGGATTTTCACCTGCTCTTTATACAAGCTCAGCCGCGCCGACTGATAGACCACCGGCTCGTCCGACTCAATCCCCAGCCACTTCAGCGCCGAGAGAATCGGTTCAATGAGGGAGTTGTCGTTTCGCTCGACGTCGGTGTCCTCAATCCGAATGAGGAACTTCCCGCCCTCGTGCCGCGCGAACAGATAATTGAAAATGGCGGTGCGGGCGGTTCCGACATGGAGGTAACCGGTTGGAGACGGGGCGATGCGTACGCGGATGTTGGAAGAACTCACAATACTTACTCGTACTTCGATGCGGGTGGTTCAGGTTGACGTGGTTCCGGATGAGAGGCCGGCGGCGGCGCAACGGGCGCGCCGTACGGCGGGGGCGGAGGCGGTATCATAGAATCACCCATCGGAGCGACAGTTGGTCGCGGGGCAAGGGCTGTGGGAGTCTCGGCTGGAACCACAGCCAGTTCCATTTCCAGGCCGCCGAGGAACCGGGCAAACATATTATAGCAGATTACGCAGACGGAGCCGATGAGCGTGTTGAACGCACAGGCCATCAGCGCCATGGCGATCGGCGTAACAACCATGATCATACCGGACGAAGCGGCGACCATGTCTTCGTCCATGTCGCGAAGAAAGTCAAAGCGTGACGACATATTGACCATGAGTCCGATGAACAGACCGTAGAAAATACCCACGATGAATCCGATCACCAGGCTTAGGAAGAAGCACTGCTTGACGAACGACCAGAGCGAAATGGACCGAATTTCGTATTTCATATCTGACCCTGTTTGTGTCCTCTGTTGCGGCCGGTCAGCCGGCATATCGGCTGAAGATAGAACGGGCCGGTCTAAATCTCAAGTCAATACCGGCCCTGGTACTTTTTCACGATAAAGCGGGCGTCAACCGCCTTGCACCGATCCTTCTGGGCCGAGACGATGAACGGATTGATGTCTATTTCCGCGAAACAATCAAAGTCGCTGACCAATTGCGACACACGCAGGAGAGTGTCCTCGATGCGGTCCATGTCCACCGGGGCCGACCCCCGAAAACCGGTCAGCAGAGGGTACGACCGGAGCGATTTGATCATCTCCCTCGCCGCCATATCGGTGAGCGGGTTGATGCGGAACGCCACGTCTTTCATAATTTCGACATAGATGCCGCCCAGGCCGAACATCAAGAGCGGCCCGAAGGCGGGGTCGGTCACCATGCCGATCACCGTTTCCACCTCGCCCTGGATCATCTGCTGGAGCGCCACCGTGAACTTCTGCTTGGAGCGGGTCTTTCGGACCCGAGATTCCAGCTCTTTCCAGCCGTCGCGCACTTCTTTGTCGGAGCGAAGATCCACGAGCACTGCTCCCAGTTCGGTCTTGTGCAGGATCTGGGGGGTGTTGACTTTCATCACCACGGGATAGCCGATATCGTTGGCGATGGCCACCGCCTCGCGCTGGCTGGCCGCAAAATGATACGGCGCCGCGGGGATGCCGTAGGCCTGGAGTATCTCGATCGCATCGTCGCCGACGATAGCCCCGTCCTTTTCACCCAGCGTCCGCTCGATGATCTGGTGCACCCGATTGGTGTCAACTTTGAACTTTCGAAACTTCCCTTCGGGCTTGTTCAACCATTGGCGATATCCGTAGATGGTCGAGACGGTTTTGGCGATCGCTTCCGGGAAGATATACACGGGGATATTGTGGCTCTTGAGAAGCCGGGCGCCCACCGATCCCTCCCCCGCGCCCATGAAACAGGCGAGAATCGTTTTCTTTGTTCCGTCCAGCGCTTTGAGCATGTTGTCGGCGACATCGAGCTGGTCGTGCGTTACCGGCGGGACGAAGATCGGAATAATCGTGTCATACTGTTCGTCTTTGCGAAGCAGTTCGAGAGCTTTTCTGAAATGCGGGCCGGCCGCCCCCGCGACCATATCCATCGGATTGGAAAACGACGCCTCCGAGGAGGTGAACTTTCGGAACCCCTTCACCGTCTCGGCCGACAACGGCGGCATCTGCATCCCATGATTGATCAGCGCATCGGTGGCCAGAATCCCCGGTCCGCCGGCGTTGGACACCACCACCACCCTATTCCCTTTCGGCACCGGTTGCATCGAAAGCGCCGCCGCGACATCGAAAAGCTCTTCAACCGTATCCACGCGCATGATACCGGTCTGTTCGAAGAGGGCGTCAACCCCGACGTCGGCGCCGGCGAGCGATCCGGTATGCGACGAGGCCGCCTTGGCCCCCAGATGCGTTCTCCCTGATTTCACCGCCACGATCGGTTTGCGGCGGGAGACCTCGCGGGCAATAGCCGTGAAGCGGCGGGGATTACCGAAGTTTTCGAGATACATCAGAATTATATCGGTGTGCGGGTCATCCCGGAAATAATCCAGAATATCGTTTGAGGAGATATCGGCCTTGTTGCCGATCGAGGCCACCACCGAAAAACCGATCCCCAGTTCTTTGGCCTGATTGAGTATGGCCTCGCCCAGCGCGCCGGATTGCGTGATGAATCCGACTTTCCCAACTTCCGGAAAAGTCTTGCCGAAGGTCGCGTTGAGATTGATGGACGGGTTGGTATTGAGGACGCCAAAACCGTTCGGCCCGATCATCCGCATACCGTACTCGCGCACCACCGCCAGGACCGCCTGCTCGCGGGCTTTGCCTTCCTTCCCAACTTCGGAGAATCCGGCCGAAATGACCACCAGCCCCTTGACCCCTTTCTGACCGCACTGACGGGTAACTTCGAGCACATTCTCTTTCGGCACGATGATAATGGCCAGATCGACGGCATCGGGGACATCGAGCACGGTTGAATAGGCCTTGATCGAATGGATAACCGAGGCCTTGGGATTTACCGGGAACACTTTGCCGTTGAATTCGGCCGAGATCATGTTGTGCAGTGTTTCCCGCCCGATCGTTCCCTTGCGGGTCGAGGCGCCGATAATGGCGACCGACGAGGGGCTGAAAATGCAGTCTAGCGGATGTCTATACGTCATGTTCGTTTCGCTCTCAATTCTATACGGACACGCGGCAACTTATTGCGCCGCGATTTCCATCTTTATTGTACGGCCAATGAAGGCGGCGCCACAATGAAGTCAAGAGAAAGTTTCCGTTTTGCGTGCCGCCTTCCGTGCCTTATAAAAACGGGCCATCAGGTTTGGATTGATGGCCCGCCGATCCGCGATTATTCAGATCACTTCTGTTTTTTGTCGCGCTGGGCCTGGCGGATTGTGGCCTGCGCCGCCGCCAGCCGGGCAATCGGCACCCGGTAAGGGGAACAGGAGACGTAATCCAGACCAACCTGATGACAGAAATCAATCGAGGCCGGATCGCCGCCATGCTCGCCGCAGATGCCGACTTTCAGGTCGGGTCGAACCGAGCGGCCCTTTTCCTTGCCCATGCGGACGAGTTGTCCGACGCCGTTCTGGTCGATTGACACAAACGGATCAACCGCCAGAATCCCCTTTTCAAGATAGTACCGCATGAATTTGCCCGCGTCGTCGCGCGAGAAGCCAAGCGTCATTTGGGTAAGGTCGTTGGTTCCGAAGCTGAAGAATTCGGCTTCGGTGGCGATCTCGTCGGCGGTCAGCGCGGCGCGCGGGATTTCGATCATCGTGCCGACCATGAAGGTCAGGTCTTTGACCTTGGCCTTGGTCAGCACTTCGTTGGCGACGCGCATGACGGTCTCTTTCTGGTTCCTGAACTCGGTGATATTGCCGACCAGCGGGATCATAATCTCCGGCAGAACCTTCTTGCCGGCCTTGTGCAGATCGCAGGCGGCCATCATGATCGCCCGCACCTGCATTTCGGTGATTTCGGGGAAGACGATTCCCAACCGACAACCGCGATGGCCGAGCATCGGATTCAGTTCGGTCAACTCGTCGATCCGTTTGAGAGTCTTCTGCAGGGCGACCAGGTCTTCTTCGTAGGTGTCGCTCTTGGGATCGAGGGCTTTCAATTTCGCCTGCACTTCCTCCTTGCGCGGCAGGAATTCGTGGAGCGGCGGGTCGAGCGTGCGGATGGTCACCGGCAGTCCGGCCATGGCATCGAACAGCCCTTTGAAGTCTTTCTTCTGGAAGGGCAGGAGGCGATCCAGGGCCGCCTGGCGCTCTTCGGGAGCGTCGGCCAGAATCATCTGCTGAACGACCGGAATCCGATCTTCGGCAAAGAACATATGCTCGGTTCGGCACAGCCCGATACCTTCGGCGCCGAACTTGACCGCCTGCTGGGCGTCGCGCGGAATATCGGCGTTGGCCCGCACTTTCAGGCGTCGAATCTCATCGGCCCACGACATCAACTCCGAGAACT
>JACRAV010000251.1 GCA_016213305.1 Candidatus Zixiibacteriota bacterium
AACAGGTCCTTGGGGAGAACGGAGGGTTAGGTGTTGTGGTCACATGTGGGATGAATGTGCGCAACGGATTGTGCGTGGTGAACGTCCCCGTCCACCACGAGAGAGGAGATGTCGACGGACTGGGACGTCCGCCGACCACAAAATCGAAGGGCGTGCCACGACCGTAAAGTGGCTTTTGCAACCGTCCCCTTGCGGTGGGCTCCGTCGAAGCCGCACTTTCATTACCAACTCGCTGTGATTTTCGACTTCGTACCTATTTGTGAATGAACTATGTCCGACACATTCTTGAAGTCAAGCCAGTCCCACCCGTTGGGTGGGGTACACCCATCTGTGAACGGGGGGGAGGGCAGGGGGGTAACTTTTTAAATTTAACAAAACGAACCCAATTTCCCGTCCCGACGGCACAATTTGCAGGGAAAGTCAGGCTGAGCTTGTCGAAGCCTGCAACAGAAGGCGTTGGGGGGGGCGCCCGACGGCACAAAACTGTAAAACAAGCCCAAACCCTTGTTCTGATTCAACAACTTGTCGGGGTCGTCGGAAGGTACAAAAGCTGATGTGAAACAAAGCCAATTTCCCAAGCCTGCACGGGGGCCATCGTCTAAACGTTGCCTCAATACAAACTTAAGCATACATTCCCGCCGTGAATCACGCCCACAACCGCGCCTTTCTGGCCATCGACTACGGCAAACGCCGGATCGGGCTGGCCAAAAGCGACCCGCTGGGGATTATTGCCTCACCGCTGGCCACCCTGACGGTCAGTTCCCGGCGCGAGGCGGTCGCCAAGGTGCGCGAAGTTATCGCCGAGCACAAACCGAACGGACTGGTGGTTGGGTATCCCCTGCTGGGGTCGGGGGATCGTTCGCCAATGTGCGAGGAGATCGACCGCTTCCTCGATGACCTCTGCGCCACCTGGCGCGGACCGGTGTATAAGGTGGACGAAGAGCATTCCTCCGGCGAGGCGACGGCGCTGGTGCATGCGCAGGGGCGAAAAGTCGGCATGGACAAAGGGAAAGTCGATCAACTGGCGGCGGTGGTGATTCTGCGCCGATTCCTCGATGAACGCAGACAAGACTAAGTTTCGCTGGTGGGAGCGCCCCCTGTATCTGGTGGTCACGCTCTTCTTCGTCGTTATTGGGGCGCTGGCCGCAGTGATTGGATTGCTCGCCATTGTTTGGCGTGCCATACGACGGGTGAAATACCGGCCGAAACGACTGGTCATCGGAGCGGCGCTCGGCGCGGTCATTGTAATCGGAGGATTCCTCTACATTTTCGCGCGGCCGGTCGATCTTGGTTCGCGCACCGCGACGCTGATCATCAAACCGGGCGATTCGCTGGCCCAGGTGGCCGGGAGACTCCGATCCGACGGGGTGATCCGTCTTCGCGCGGCGCTGGTCTATGCCGGGCAATGGATCGGAATCGACCGGAAACTGACACCGGGCCGATACGACTTTTCAGGGAAAGTCTCGCTCGCGGGTGTTATTCGCAAACTCCGCGTGGCCGATTTTGTGCGGGTAAAGTTCACCGTGTACGAAGGTGCGCCGATCTGGAAAGTGGCCGGCATTCTGGCCCGCGCCCTGGAAACCGACTCCGCCTCCATCGTGAAGCTCAATCGGGATTCCACCTTTCTTGCCGAATTGGGGGTTCCATATCTGGAAGGGTATCTGTTCCCTGATACATACATAGTTCCATGGGGAGTGTCCCCTGTGCAGGTGGTGAGGGAGATGGTGGCGACCTTCCGCGCGCGAACCGATTCGCTCTGGTCATCACCGTTGCCGCGCGGGATGACGAAAGAGGATGTGCTGAAACTGGCCTCGATCGTGCAGGCGGAGATCAAGCTGGATTCCGAACTGACCAGGGTTTCATCGGTGTATCACAACCGGCTTCGTCTGCGGATGCACCTCGATGCCGACCCGACGGTGATCTACGGTCTGGGCGGCTTGAGCCGGCCGCTGGATCGGTCCGATCTGCGAAAACCGAATCCGTATAACACCTATATGCGGTATGGTCTGCCGCCGACCCCGATCAACTCGCCCGGACTGGCCGCTATTCTGGCCGCCCTGCATCCGGATACGAGTAATTATTTGTACTTCGTGGCCGATGGCACCGGCGGGCATCGCTTTTCCCGCACCAATGCCGAACACAATACGGCCCGGCGCGACATACGTCGCGCCCAACGTCTGAACAGGAAATCGTAGCGCGTTTAGAGATAGTGTTGGGCGCGCAGGCGGGCCATCTCGCCGGCCAGCGGGGCGAGGGTGCGTTCCGGATCGATCGCTTCAATTTCCGTGAACGCGCCGGGATACTCGGAGCTTAGTCCCACCAACCCGACCACCGACGCCTCGACCCGGAGCGGCCAGATAACATAGGAATGGGTTCGGCTGTCGATGAGGAGCCGGCGCTCGATAGAGTTGCCGGAAAAAAGCCCGAAATAGTCGTCGGTGAAACCGAATCTCTGTCCCGCCACCTCGGCGAACAGGGAGTTCTCGACGGGAAGAGCCAGCGACAGCGTGCGAGTGGCGCCGCCTTGATCGGCCCCCCACCCGGCCACCGCGATCAGATCGCGATAATGATCGCGCGCCACCACCAGAATCGCCCGCTGGAGAGGAATATACCGGTGAATACTTCGGGCGGTCTCCACAAACAGTTCGTGGAGATGGGTATGCGCCGGTTTGACCTGGGTACGGTCGGCGGTTTCTGATGTGTCCGGATCGGATTCCATGAGAAAGTCAGTCCTGCTCGATGGTCGTCCCGGCCGGGACGAGATCGTACTTTTTCACTTTGCGCCAGAGCGTCGTCCGGCCGATCCCCAGCGCCTGGGCGGTGCGGGTGAAATTCCACCGGTTGTCCTCAAGCGCCTTGACGATCGCGGCCCGCTGGGTGGAATCCAAAAGACCACCCTTGAGAACCAACTGCCGGTTTCCTTCGACTGGAGCGGTACTCACCGGTGGCATTGACCGATCGGACGCCACGAATATGATATCGGCAACATCAAGCTGGTTGCTGGTGCAAAGGGCGGCGCCGCGCTTAAGAGTGTTTTCCAGTTCCCGGACATTCCCCGGCCAGCGGTGGCTGAGCAGTTTGTCCACGGCCTGACGAGTGATGGTGATCGAGGGGCGGCCCAATTCGAAAGCGATGCGGCGCAGAAAATAGTCGGTCAGAATTTCGATGTCCTCCAGGCGATCGGTCAGCGACGGAAGCTGGAGCGGGATGACATCGAGGCGATAGTACAGATCCTCCCGGAACTTTCCTTCGCTTACCAGACTCGAGAGGGAGACATTGGTGGCGGCGATGATGCGGACATTGACCTTGCGGGCGGTGGTGCCGCCGACCGGCCGGATTTCAGAATCCTGCAGGAATCGAAGGAGCTTCATTTGTATCGCCGCCGGCATGTTGCCGACCTCGTCGAGGAAAATCGTCCCGTTGTCCGCCTCTTCGCACAACCCCTTCTTGGTCTGCATCGCGGTGGTGAACGATCCTTTGACATGGCCGAACAGTTCGGATTCGAGAAGCGCTTCGGGAATGGCGCTACAGTCAATCGCCACGAACCGCCCGTTGCGGCGATTGGAGTGATGGTGAATCGCGCGGGCGAAGAGTTCCTTGCCGGTGCCGGATGGCCCGGTGATCAATACGGTGATATCGGTCGGAGCGATTCGCTTGGCGGTTTCCTTGAGCTGGTCCATCACCTTGGATATGCCGACTACATTGTCGAATCCATAGTTCATGGCGACATGCTGGCGAAGTTCGGTGATTTCCTGTTGCATCCGGCGGTGTTCCAGCGCCCGCTGGACCTTCTGCGTCATCTGGGCCGGGCTGAAGGGCTTGGTAACGTAGTCGGACGCGCCCGCCTGGATCGCCTCGACTGCCGTTTCAATCGTGCCGAACGCGGTGATCAGGATCGATTCGATGTTCGGATATGTCTGGTGGGCGGATTTGATGAGTGATAGGCCGGAATCGTCGCCGAGGCGAAGATCACAAATAATCAGGTCAACCGGCTGTTGGGCCAGCGTGTCCAGCGCCTGGGCGACCGTGGCGGCCTGCACGACCTGGTATTGGGCCTTGAGAAGGGCGGTCAGTGTCTGACGCCCGGCGGGATCGTCATCGACGACAAGTATGCGCATCAGTGGGTTCATAGGGGCGTTTCCAACTCCTTTAATCATGTGACAGGGGGATGCGTAGGGTTGTAGATATGATTCCGTTTTCATTATCTGAGGTATGGTTGGTAGTAGAGTTCATTAAAGTGGCCAGTCGCTCGGCAAGAGCAAACCATCCGATCGCCGGCATGGAGTGGACATGGCCGCCCCGGAGCGAGGTGTTGATGGTAATGACCGCTTCTTCGGCATCGATCCGGACCGCGACATCGGTCGCCGACGGTTCCACATAATCCTGCGTGTGCGCCTGAAGGATCGACTCAAACAGATGCTCGACCGCTCCGGCGGGGGCAATGATCGACGCCGACATGCCGGAGTGGTCCAATCGAAGGTCCTGCACACTCATCCGGGTTGTGCGGATGGCGGCGATACGACCTTTGAGCGCCTCGACGATATCGGCGGAGACCTTCTCCATCTGTTCGTACCCGACCAGCAGGTAAAAGCGGTGGAGCTGTTGATCCAGCTCGGAAATTTCGGACTCGATAATCCGGGCCATGTCGGCCTCGTCCGATTCGCATTTCCAGCAGGCGGTCGATTGCAGATAGGATGAGGCCGTGTAGATACTCGAAATCTTGTTGCGCATTTTATGGACGATGAAGGCCGGCAGATCGGTCAGGTCCGGATGAATGGAGCGCGACTCGAGACCGACGACACAGAGGGGAAGTATCTGGTTATCGACCGTGGTCATCGTGATTTTTGTCCGCGCGATCATCGGAGCGAGCGCCTCTTTGACCCGTCCGAACTCGACATCGACCAGTTCCCGGCCCTGTCGCTTGAGTATCTGGGAGGCGGAGGAACTGACAGCCAGGGTCCGGCCCGAGGCGCGATTGACCAACAGCCATGAGGTATGCGGATTCAATTGCTTGTCAATGAGAGCAGACAACCTGTCCACCTCATGCCAGGCCTCGTCGAACTGGCGGGCCAGTTCATGGAAGCGGGTCAGGGCGGTTTTATCGTGGCGCAGGCCGAGCGGGATCAGAGTGCCGAACATCAGGCGCGAATTGCTCACCGGTCCGAGTGCCACCGTCATCAAGGCATACGTCTGTTGTCCGTTGATAGTTGAACGCCATGTTTGCGAGAAGACACACCCGGAGCCGGCGCCCATGGCCGTGGCTATTTCCTGCGGCGGAAAGAGTTCGACATTGGCCGGATGAAAGTAATGCCGGCCGGAAAGCAGGAACGCGATACCGTTTTCTCCGGCCAGATTGTCCAGCAATTCCTGCTCGGAGGCGACCAGATATCCGCGGTACCGCACGCCGAGGAGGAGTGAGGCGATCGCGGGACGGAAATCGCGCGTATGTTCCGGAGCGGAAGGAAGTGTTTCAGCGTGAGCGCGCGTCTCGGCCATACGGCCTCTGGCGTGCGGCGGGGCGACCACAAGAGTCGTTTCAGTATGAGACATACCCATACAATCGGTAAGTTTGGCCGGGACTTTAGTTTGGCTGGTGGGTGTTTCAAAAAGATGTTTCGGACAATTCGGCCCACTTTGGGCTTGACAAATTTGCCTTTCCGGCGAAATTGAATCGTATATCAGTCATGGGGATTGCATGAGAGCCGGAATCGTACGAGACATTGGTTTGTTCGCGCTTGTGGTCATGGGAGTCGAAGTCACGGCCGGTGTGATCTGCTGATAAGAGTCCGGATGGTGTCATGAGATATCCAGGTGTCGGGTATGATGGATCGATCAGCACGGTATGGCTTTTGCTGGTCGTGTTGTCGGTCTCATGGCCGGTCCGGGGTGGCGGGCCGCCGGAGCGGTCTCTTGATTCCGCCCAGATACAACGGGAGACGACCGAATCCCCTCCCATCACCTGCGGGTTTTTTCCAAATACCGTGGGGTCGGTGTGGCGTTATGCGGCCGGCAAATATACTGGGCTTGGCGATTTGCAGTTTAACGATACCGCCGTGTACACGCTTACTCAGATCATCACTGACTCGATAGGAAACAAATACGCGGAAAAGAAACTAACTTGGCCCTCCGTAGTGCTACGTACCTACTACGAACGCAGAGATTGGGATACACTATCTATTTTCGATGGAGTGATGCCACCTGATGCGGAGTTTACTTATAATATGTTTGTCCTCCCCTTTGACATCGGACGATGGTGGACAAATACGACTTTCGGTGGAGCCGTAGATTCCCTGTGGGTTGTTGGCTTTGAAGATATCACGGTCCCGGCGGGGAGCTTCCAATCGGCGGTACACATAGAACGACGCTTCGACATGAACAATGGTCACTTACGTGCCAATTACTGGTTTGTGGCGGGAATTGGAATTGTGAAGATGCATGAGATCAGCTTCCTTGCGCCAGCCACGCGGCTCGGAGACTGGACATACGAGCTGGTCTCATATCGAATTGTCGAACCTTACAATTGCCCGTGTCTCAGAGTGGGGAATGTCGATTGCGATCCGGGTAACATTGTAGATGTCGCCGATTTATCGGCCCTTATCGACAATCTGTTCATTTCCATCGCCCCGCCATGCTGTGACACACAGGCGGACATCGACGGCGTACCCGGCATTGATATTTCGGACATCTCGGCGCTCATAGACCATTTGTTCATCAGCTTTAGGGGGCTGAGAGAGTGTTTGTAGGTCTTTGTGGCCCAGAGCTTGCTCTGGGTTCCCTACACTTGTTCGCCTTGCCGTATCGCATTGATACCCCCTCTTTGTCGGCGGACAGGAATGTCCGCCGACCA
>JACRAV010000266.1 GCA_016213305.1 Candidatus Zixiibacteriota bacterium
ACCCAATTTGGATGGCTACCCGCTCAACGCGGGCATGACAAAACGTGCCTGCAATTCGAACCCAATTCGGCGTATCCCCCTTGTGCCGCTGGAACTTCCGTCCGGGGGATGTTGCTCCGGAACGCGGTCCGTGCAATTTGAAGCCAATTGGAGGATGCCGTCAGGTGAGGGCACCTGACGGCACAAAAGTGCGGTCAGGCCTCCGACCTGACCGCTATCCATCGAAAAGCCGTCAGGCCGGGACGCCCGACGGCACATGGTCACGCTTCGACAAGCTCAGCGTGACTTATTTTACATTGATCACAAACCCACGGACTAAGTCAGGCCAAGCTTGTCGAGGCCGTTTCCCGTCGTCAGCGGGTCAATCAAAGAATTTGACGAGCACTACGCTTCGGTAGTTCGTTATGTCCCATTGGACATGCTCAACGAATTGGTACCCCATCCTTTCGTACCATGCGATCAAATGAGTGGCTGGCTCCGCCGTGTCCAGCGCCAGAGCTTTGATTCCCTGCGCACGCGCAAATTGTTCGGCATGCATGAAAAGACGCCGCCCAAGCCCGGATCCCTGATATTGCGGTTCCACCGCCAGCTGGCCCAGCGAGCCGGCGGACGCAATCGGAATTTTCTGCGGAATCCTCGTATTTTCGGGCGTTCGGTAGGTAATCGTTCCCACGAGATCGCCCCGGTAGTCCGCGACAAAAGCCGTCCCCTGCCCGACCCGCTGGATCGTCGTGGCGACATCCTGATGCGTGGCCAGGTACTTAAGCCCCTGATCGGCGAGCGCCCGGTACGCCCGGTGCAACAGTTCGGTGAGCGCTTCGAAAGAATCTTCCGGCCCCAGCTCGCGGATGATCACCTCATCCAGCCAACCGGGGCTGGAGTGATTATCTGGCTTTGGGGGCAGGTCGGACATATATTGCCAAAGATATCGACCCGGCATGATTCGATCAAGCGAGAGGACATGGGTTAAAGGATGGATCGGCTCTCACATCGCGAACGTATTTCCTGCATTCTGACCGGCGAGCGCCCGGACCGGCACGCCGCCTCGATGTGGCGGCATTTCTTCCACATGGAAAGCACGGTCGAGGGAACGGCCGACGCCATGCTGTATTTCCAGCGGGAGTATGACTGGGATTTCATGAAAGTCAATCCGCGAGCGGACTACCATATCGAAGGGTGGGGATTCGAGCAGATCTGGTCTAAAAATGAGTTCGAAAAACACAAAAAGACCCGATTCCTGGTGTCGAAGATCGAAGACTGGCAAGACATCAGACCATTGCCGTTGTCCACTCCGGCACTGGACGATCACCTGAAAATCGTGTCGCTCATTCGCAAGCGATCGGACAAGGAGCTTCCGATCCTGTTTACCGTCTTCACGCCGCTGGCGATCGCTGGTCGGATGGTTGAACACAACGCGACCCTGGCTGAACATCTGAAGACAGCGCCCGAAGCTGTCGAATCGGCTCTTCGCTCTATCACCGATACATTTGTGCGGTTCGTGGCGGAACTTCGCAACGCCGGCGCCGACGGCCTTTTTTTCGCCACCACCCAGTGGGCGGCCCCCGAATTTGTAAGCTGGGCGGACTACCAGCGGTTTGGCCTGCCGTATGACCTGCAGGTAATCCGGGCCACCGATACCGACGCGCTCAATCTCCTTCATGTCTGCCACTCGAGCTGTTTCCTGAGACAGCTGGCGGCAGAGCCGTACCCGGCAAAACTGATCAATTGGAATTCCGACGACCCGACCAACTTGCCGCTTGACCGGGCGATTACAGAATTACCGCAGAAGGTACTCGTCGGCGGCGTCGATTTTTCGGGCTGGTTGCTCCATTGCACGCCGGATGAGATTCGATACAAAATCGACAAACTGAAAGCGGACTTTACGCCGGATCGGTTGATTATCGCTCCGGGATGCGCCATAGAACCGAAGACCCCGAAAGAGAACTTGCGAGCTATAAGGGACAGCTTATGATCGACGCTCATCGCCGACAATTGGTGGACCGTATTGCCGCCGCCATCGCCTCGAAGCCAACCCGTGACGATGTCCTCAGAGCGGCGGTGGAGTTGATTGCTGAATTTTCCGACCGATTCGACTGGACCGGTTTCTACATGCTGGAAGGGGAAATCCTGGTGGTGGGACCGTATGTCGGCCCGCCGACGCCGCATACCCGGATCGAACTGAACCGCGGGATTTGCGGGGCCGCCGCAACTCAGCAGAAAACCATCATCGTTGACGACGTCCACACCGACCCGCGCTTTCTCGCCTGTTCGATCACCACCCGGTCGGAGATTGTCGTGCCGCTGATGGACGGCGACCGGTGTATCGGCGAGATCGATATCGACTCCAACCGTCCTGCGGCCTTCACGTCCGAAGACCGGGAGATGCTTGAAGCGGTCGCGAAAGTGATTGTCAGTCGGCTCCATCAGGTATGAAATTAGCGGTGGCCCTGATTGACGAGTGAAACCCGGTTTCGTATGTTGACGGTATCAACCGCGGGAGGTTTGCATGTTTCTCGGCATCTTATTGTTACTGATCGGACTCTTGATGCTCCTCAACCGTCTGGACCTGATCCGGGGAGACTTCTGGGATTGGCTCTGGCCGGTGGTGATGATCGCAATCGGCGTAAACATTCTGGCGAAACATTTTCGGAAGAGTACGACCAACTGACTGCCAATACTTATTTTGACCCGGAGGCCGACGGCCTGCGCGTCTTCCTCGGCCCCACCGAGTCCCGCCTGATGGAACTGGTCTGGACCCACGGCAAATTGTCCGTCAAACAGGCGCGCCTTCTGATGGGCGTCGATCGGAGCGCCCCCACCTACTCCACCATCGCCACTATTCTCTCCCGCCTCGCCCAGCGGGGACTTCTTTGCACGGAGAAGCAGGGAAGAAACTTTGTGTATTCGCCCGTTCAGACGAAAGGAGAATTTCTCGCGTCGCGGGTGTCGCAGATTCGCGCCTGCCTCAAGCGCAATTTTCCCCGTTAGTGCCTTCGAGTGCGACTCAGTACCCATCCGCATTTGCCGATATAACAGGTATGAATAGCATTGCCAGATTTCTTCTTGCGGCCGGCTTTACATTACTCCCTGCGGCAGGGATGTCTGTTTCAATAGGGCACGATCTGTCCCTGAATTTGCCGCCGGGATGGATGGTCATCAGCGACACGCTGGCTCTGCCGGTGCATCTGGCCTGCGACCCGCTCAACACCCAGATGTCGGTCTTCCGGTCGGAATTCTCCGGAAGCGACCGGGTGGGCAGTCAGGAAGAACTCAAGAAGTCCGTTCAGAAAGTCATCGACGAGGTCATTTTGACCCTGCCCGACGCGCGACTGCTGACCTCCTCGGGGTTCGACCGGGGAGATCAGGCCGGTTTCGTGCTCGAATTCACATCGACCGACACCACCGCTCTCCTTCCGCTCAGACACCGCTTTGAGGGGTTGCTCTATCGTCTTCCCGACGACCGCCAAGTGCTATTCACCCTTTGGGCCAAAGCGCCGGTGGATTACTTTGCGCTGGCCGACTCGTCTATTCGCGCCGTGCAGGCAAGTTTTGAGTACACGGGTCCGAAAGAGGCCGCGGTGTTCGGTTCCCACCTGAATGCCTATATCATATTTGCGGCGCTGGTGCTTATTGCGACCGGACTGATCTATTACGGCCGGTCCCGGAAATACGCGAAATCGGTGGACGAAGCCCGCCGTACGGCATCCTCGCCGCAGGCCGAATCTCCGGCCAATCACTGATACCAAATAATTGAGATTACAGCTTCCCTGAGCGCTCTTCCAGTTCGAGCAGAACGCCGTTCATACCGGATGGGTGAACGAAAGCGATACGGTGCCCCTCGGCGCCGAGACGCGGCGTTTCATCGATCAGACGAACACCGGCACTCTTGAACTGACGCAGATGCGCCTCGATATCGTCAACATAGATACAGACATGATGCAGTCCCTCGCCCCGGGTGGCCAGAAACCGGCTGACAGGGCTGTCGGGTGATGTCGGCGCGACCAGTTCTATTCGTCCACCGCCTGTCGGGCCGGCGGGAAAAACGGCAACTTTCACTTTTTGATCGGCAACCTCGGTGACCAGCGATGGACCCCGCCCAAGGGCGAGCGACCAGAGCCGGATTGCGGCGTCGAGGTCTTTGACGGCGATTCCAAGATGGGAGATAGTCGGCGCGCTCACCTGCTATTTGCCTTCGAGTTTGGCTTCGGCTTCGGCGGCAGAATCGGCGGACTGCTGGATATGTTCGTACTCCAGTTGCAAATACCTCGCACCGGCGATCGGGCGCACCCAGCGGTTGCGATGATAGTAAAACAGGTGCGTATCCTTGGCGACCGACCGCACCCCGGTCGGCCCGCGAAACACCACATCGACATACACAAACGCCGATTCATTGGGCGCGATATTGGTTTTGGTCACCACCATGCTTTCCATCGTGTCGGCATTCAGCGGTTTGATGTTCGCGAACTCTATATACTCGTCAAATGTGTATTTGTCTTGAAGATACTCCCATTCCATATCGTACATACCGCCCTTGTCGCCTTAATGCCAGCGCGTGACCACTTCATTGAGCGTATTCTGAATCAACTCACTGTCCGTCAATTCGCGGGCCGTCTCGCCCGATGCTGTCTGGGTTGAAGAATCTTTCTTCGAACAGCCAAAAGCGGTTACAATGCTCGCCACCAGGGCGGCAACAGTCGCATATCTACCGAGCGTCATGATACTCTCCATACAATCTTCGGAACACGTCCGATATTTCACCCACGGTGGCGTACGCCTCCACCGCCTCAATCACCGCCGGCACGACATTGCCGCCCGACGAGGCCGTCTCTTTCAGCCCATCGAGCGCCCGAGCGGCGCGTTCGGCATTACGGCGATGCCTGACCTGTTGCACCGCCTCAACTTGCCGACGTTCGAGCCGTTCGTCAACCTTCAAAATTACCTGAGGCGCCTGCACCGCCGAGGTGAACTGGTTCACCCCGATCACCACCGCCTCCCGCTTTTCAATCGCCTGCTGATACTCCCAGGCCGAGCGGGCGATTTCGGCCTTGAAATACCCCGACTCAACACAGGCCACCGCGCCCCCCCGGCGTTCGACTTCCTGCATGATCGCCGTCGCCTTGCTCTCCACCTGATCGGTCAGATATTCGACATAATACGACCCGGCCAGTGGATCGGCGGTTGCGGCAACGCCTGATTCGTACGCCAGAATCTGCTGGGTGCGCAGGGCGATCTCGGCCGACTTTTCGGTGGGAAGCGCCAGCGCTTCGTCAAAACCGTTGGTATGCAACGACTGCGTTCCACCCAGCACCGCCGCCAGCGCCTGCATACCGGTGCGCACGATGTTGTTTTCCGGCTGTTGCGCCGTCAGCGTCGAACCCCCGGTCTGGGTGTGGAATCGAAACAGCAGTGACCGCTCGTCTTTGGCGCCGAATTGCTCTTTGACAATCCGCGCCCACATCCGGCGGGCCGCTCGAAACTTGGCCACCTCTTCGAACAGATCATTATGCGCGGCGAAGAAGAACGACAACCGCGGGCCAATCTGGTCAATCCCCATATCCGCCGCCAGCGCCGCCTGGACATAGGCGATGCCATCGGATAACGTGAAGGCGATTTCTTGCGCCGCCGTAGCCCCCGCCTCGCGAATATGATAGCCGGATATCGAAATCGTGTTGTATTTGGGAAGATTATCTTTGCCGTATGCGAAAATATCCGTGATGATCCGCATCGAGGGTTTCGGCGGAAGTATGTATGTCCCCCGCGCTATGAACTCCTTGAGAATATCGTTTTGCACCGTACCGGACAACTGCGACTCGCTTACCCCCTGTTTGCGGCCGACGGCAATATACATTGACAGCAGAATGACCGCCGTCGCATTGATGGTCATCGACGTCGATACCTTGTCGAGCGGAATACCGTCGAACAGCGTCTCCATGTCGGCCAGCGAATCAATCGCCACGCCGGTGCGGCCAACCTCCCCTTTCGCAAGCGGATGATCCGAATCGTATCCGATCTGGGTCGCCAGATCAAACGCGACCGAAAGCCCTGTCTGCCCGCGCTCCAGAAGATACTTGTACCGCTTGTTGGTTTCCGCCGCTGTCCCGAACCCCGCATATTGCCTCATGGTCCAGAAACGGCCGCGATACATATCGGGATAGATTCCGCGCGTGTACGGATACTTCCCCGGCTCTCCAATGCGCGCCATTTCCCCCTTGGCCGTTTGTGCATCGGCGACAACGGGGATGTCGATTCCCGATGTGGTCTTTTTCGGTTTAGTGGCCATCGGCTTGAAACTCAACGAGCGGGTCGCCTTTTTCGACCGTACGACCGACGACTGCTGTCACCGCCGAAACCGTGGCGTCGGCTTTGGCTTTGATGATATTTTCCATTTTCATCGCTTCGATCACCACCAGCGGCTGACCTTTGGTCACTCGCTGTCCGGGCGTCACATGTATTTTCAGCACCAGACCGGGCATCGGGGCGCGCAATTGCCGCTCGACCGCCGCGTGCGCCACAATCCCCGCCGCTTTGCGCGCCTGCGCCACATGAAAATTCTCCACCTGAACCGGGATCTCCTGCCCGAGCATGAACACGATCCGGTCGCCGTTACTCCCCGCCGGGCGGACATCCACCTCGAACGACTCGTGATCGGCCAGCAGGAGAAAGCGATTCTCGCCAAGGTGATTGTGGGTAATCGCGGTGGGCCGGCCATTGACCGTCGCGCGATAATTCTCCGAATGATATTCGAGCAGTATATCAAACTCGCGCCCGTCCACCGTCACCACATACCTGGCCATCAGTTTTTCTCCGGTAGGTGGTGCAGGTTCGACATCCGATGGGCATGTTTCCACCGCACGCTTTTCCCCGTCTGTGATGCCGCGCCATTTCCCGGCGCGATGGCGATCTTGCGTTCATTCAGGAAACGGTCGAGCGCGGCGGCCAGCGCCGCCCGCGCGGCCAATCCGTCGTCTATTCGCCGATACGTGGAATCAGGATACTCTTCCTGCAAAAAACGGGTCGATAACTCTCCCTGCAGGAACCGCTGATTTGCCAACACTGTCCGATGAAACCCGATTGTTGTCTTCACGCCCGATATCCGATACTCTTCTAGTGCTCTTTGGGCGCGGCTGATCGCCTCGGCGCGATCATTCCCCCACACCACCAGCTTGGCGATCATCGGATCGTAATAGATTGGTATTTCAGAATAAATGACGACGCCGGAATCGACCCGCACTCCGGGACCGGCGGGCATGCGATAATTCTTGAGCACACCGGTTGACGGCATGAACCCTTCCTCAGGGTCCTCGGCGTAAATACGGCACTCGATGGCATGACCGCGCATGACAATATCGGACTGCTTCTGCTGAAGTTGCCGTCCCTCGGCGATGGCGATCTGTTCCTTGACCAGATCGAAACCGGTGACCATTTCAGTGACTGGATGCTCCACTTGAAGCCGGGTGTTCACTTCGAGAAAGTAAAACGAACGGTCCTGATCGACCAGAAACTCAACCGTGCCCGCACCGACATACCCCGACGATCTGGCGATACCGACCGCCGCTTCGCCCATCTTCTTGCGAAGCTCCGCCGTCATGATCGGCGAGGGGGATTCTTCGATCACTTTTTGATGCCGCCGCTGTATGGAACATTCGCGCTCGCCCAGATACAGCGCGTTCCCGTGCTGGTCGCAGAGAATCTGTATTTCAATATGGCGCGGCCGGGTAAGATATTTCTCGATAAACACCCGGCCGTCGCCGAATGCCGACCGGGCCTCGCTCGAGGCCGACTGCACCGCTTCTATGAACTGTGATTCGTTTTCAACGACTCGCATTCCCTTGCCGCCGCCGCCCGCCGCCGCCTTGACCAGAATGGGGAATCCCATTTTGAGCGCCAGCGCCTGCGCGACCGACATATCAGCGGGGTCGATATCGCCGCCGGGGACAACCGGCAGTCCCGCCTTGACCGCCATCGCGCGGGCCTGGAGTTTATCGCCCAATGCTTTGATCGTTTCCGAACGCGGCCCGATGAAGATAATGCCCTCGTCTTCGCACCGTCTGGCGAACACCGGATTCTCCGAGAGAAAACCGTAGCCGGGATGAATGGCGTCGGCCCCCGCCTCACGCGCGGCCTGAATGATATTATCGTGAACGAGATAGCTTTGTGACGACGGCGACGGTCCGATGGCTACCGCTTCGTCGGCCATCCGGACATGATACGCGGCCCTGTCGCATTCGGAGAATA
>JACRAV010000252.1 GCA_016213305.1 Candidatus Zixiibacteriota bacterium
CCATCAGAAACCAGCGGTAGGCCTCGCTGTGCAAATCGAGGTCCCAGGCCAGCACCCCCAAAATCGTGGGCGGAATCCAGGTCGAAGGTGGCATGGCTTTGAGTTCATTAAACGCCTTTTGGGCGGCCTCGCGATCGCCCGCCAATGCCCGACCATGCCCGCGCATACCGATGGCATACGGATTGCGGCCGGTTATCTCCACGCACCGGTCCAGCATAGCAAGGGCATCATCCTTTCGCCCCGCCTCGAGCAACGCAAACCCCAGCCAGGCCAGGGTGACATCAATATGGGAATTGAGCTTTACAACATTGGAGAGCCGCTCAATCGCCTTGTCGGTCTGACCATACCGGAAAAGGAAGCATCCGTACATCGTATTGATGATGTACGACAGCGGGTCAACCTCGAGGGCCTTGAGAAATCTGGCCTCCGCCTGGTCAAAGCGACCGGTAAGGGCCAAGAGTTCGGCGTACCAGTGCTGGGCGGTGGCGTATCCGGGATTTAGCTCCAGCGCTTTCAGAAAAGATTGTTCGGCGGTTTTCCAGTCCCAGTCATGGTATGCCTGGATGCCGGCCAGGGTGGTGTACGCCTCGGCCGACTTCTCGTCGAGTTTGAGCGCGGCTTCAACCGCGATGCGGGCGCGCGGAACCGCTGTGTGCGGATCAACGAAGTTGTAGGCGAACAAAATGAACAGCGCGTCGGCCAGACCGACATACGCCAGCACATATTCCGGGTCCAGAGCCAGCGCCTTCTCGAAACAATCAAGGGCACGGGTCAGACCGGGGTGCGTGCGCTGATTCCAAAAGAACCGTCCCTGCAGGTAAAGATTATATGCTTCAAGATTGGTGGTCGTTTGCCGCACCAGCGTGGTTGAACCGCCCACCAGCTTGCTGGTCAGGGTATCGACCAGGGTGCGCGCAATGTCATCCTGAATCTCGAACAGGTCGGAGGTGTCGCGGTCGTATTTTTCCGACCACAAATGCATTCCATCGGCGACACTGATGAGCTGGGCGGCAATGCGAATCTTGTCTCCGGATTTCCGCACGCTCCCCTCAAGAACGGCCGTCACGCCCAGACGGAGACCGATGTCCCGGACGTCAAGAGATTTCCCCTTGAACTGGAAAGCCGAGGTGCGCGAGACAACGCGAAGTCCCTGCACGCGGGTGAGAGCGTTTATGATTTCTTCGGCGATACCGTCACAAAAATACTCCTGATCCCTCTGGGGACTCATATCAACTAACGGCAGGACCGCTATCGATGGTCCCGCAGTCTGCCCCGAACCGACTGGACCGCCGGTCAGATCGGTCTGTACTTTTCGAAGGTCTTTGATCATGTCGGCGACCGACTGGTATCGGGCATCTTCCGACTTAGCCAGCGCCCGGTCCACCACCATCTGTAACAGCGAAGGAATGCCGGGGCGACAGGTGTTGAGAGGGGCGGGATCGGAATGGACGATTGCGTACATGGTGGCCGGGGCGTTGTCGCGCACGAAGGGGGATTTGCCGGTGAGGAGTTCATAGAGCACCACCCCCAGAGAAAAAATATCGGCCCGGTAATTCACCGTCTCTCCGCGTACCTGCTCGGGAGCCATGTATCCCGCCGTACCGAGAGTCGAGCCTGCCTGCGTGAGCTGGTCGGCATCGGATGCTTTGGCCAGCCCGAAGTCGAGAATGCGGATACGCCCCTTCTTGTCCAGCAGGATGTTGGAGGGTTTGATATCCCGGTGAATAACCCCGGCGGTGTGGGCCTCGCTCAATCCCTCGCCAATCTGACAGGTCCAGTCGAGCACTTGCGCCAGTTCCGGAGGGGTATCTTTCAGTTTGTCCTTGAGCGTGACGCCATCGACCAGTTCCAGCGCGATATACGCCGTGCCGCCCAGTTCGCCTACTTCATAGACTGTCACGATATTGGGGTGGTGCAATCGGGCGGCCGCTTTCGCCTCGCGCATGAGCCGGGCTTTGAATTCAGGATTGCTGGTATAGATCGGCGGGAGGACCTTGATGGCAATCAGCCGGTCAAGATCGGGGTCGAGCGCCGCATAGACATCCCCCATCCCCCCGGACCCGAGCTTATACTGAATTTTGTATCTGCCCAGCAGTGGTCCGTTCGGGCCGACGGCAAACGTTTTGGTGACGTCGTCGTTATTTTCACCGGAATGGGTATTCATATTCAAGAGCGATTGTTTATTCAATTTATGGCATTATTGACGGGGATGCAAGGATACCTCCTGGCTCAAAATGTCAAGAAACTGTGCGAACAAATGGGGTTGTTGGGCGGAACCGCTTCTGGTTCCGCCAACTTCTCCGCCCGTCAGAATGGCGGTTTCGAGGACGGAACCGCCCCGCGGAAAATGGGTTTGTTTCACAACGCACCTCTATTTTCCCCCGGTTGGACGGGTGACGACCAGAAATTGGGTTCGACTTGCGCCGCACTTTGATTTTTCCCGATTGACCACCCTTTCATCGCGTCGAGCGTAGTCGAGACGCGAAATGTCAAGCGCCGGGGCGCTTGACCTACAAGAGCAACGCAATTTTCTTCCTCCCCAACAAGAGTAAGACTGGATTCCGGCCGCCGCCGGAATGACAATGTCGTGCTCATCTATATAATTGGGACAGAGGATGAATCACCAGCGAGTTGGTAGTGAAATTGATCAGAAAACATGGGGTGTTGTGGTCGGCGGACATTCCTGTCCGCCGACAGGGAGCAGGATCTCAGCCGCAAAAATCCCGCGATAAATCGCGGGTTACCAGGGCGAGGAGGTTGGGTTACCGATTTTCATCGAGACCTCCAATTACTAGTCGTTTGGTATAACGGCTGGGTGGATATGTTCCAATAGGACCTGGGATAACCCATCCAGCGATGAACAAGCTGGTCGTTGGAAATATCGTAAAGGTATATGTACTGTCTGGACATCAGCGAACTCAGCAACACCAGCCAGCGGCCGTCTGGACTGACAGCCAGGTAATGCGGCGGCGAAGGTAATCGATACAGCGTATCACTCGAGAAGAACAGGGTGTCTATGACTTCCTTAAGCACTCTATTAGATTCTACATCGAATATGGTAAAGCCGTACTGTGGCGTAACAGAACTGGTTGACCCGTAACCTGCGTTGGTGAAGAACACGTATCTCCCATCGGGCGTCTCGGCAAGATCACCGGTTCCGGGGCTGAGGTATTTGCGAAGTATTATAGAATCACGCCCGACGTCATACACCTCGAACGCCGACATGTCCGTGGCGACCCCCAGGTAAAGAAACCACTTTGTCTCATCAAGTGACTCCACCGCATGGATAACGACCCCGTCCGGAAATGCCTTGCGGGTCACGACGTGATTAGAATCAGAGAGATCTACACGATAAACCTCGGCCCATCCACCGCCACTCCAACCTACCGTACAATAGAACGCTTTGCTATCCCGTGAAAACCGCCCGTATCCCGTGGTGTTGGTATCACTAAGTACAACGGAATAGTCTGTTGTTCGAAGAATGGTCAAGTCGTTTCCGGTGATTGCCACAAGCCGGTTGTCCGGAGAAACCGCCACCGGTAACGACGAGCGATACGGCAGTTCAGTTATCAATGTTAGCGAATTCGCGTCAACCACAATGACTTTATTCCCGGGATTGAGATACAAACGCCTACCATCGGCCGAAACGGTCACTAATCCGGTTGTCCCCCAGGTCGATGCAATCGAATCGACCGTGAAAGTCGAAGGGTGGAACACAAACAGTTTAGGCGAACTGCCCGACTCAGAGGCGAAATAGACCGGATAGTCCACCGCCGGCTTTGGCTCGATCGCTTTGTCCTTACACCCCGCAACGAGCGCGATTGCCGCCAGTCCACAACTCGCAATGGCGGATGCTCGCCTGCCATTTGGCCACTGATAGATACCCATACAATTAACCTGAAAACCCTTGATCACCATTCCAATAATGGGCGAACTGCTACTTGTCAAGTGAAGAGTGTGAAAATGTAACGAAAGACCGTATTCTCTTACCCCTTACCGACTTGACAACCGCCGGACAACCGCCCTATCTTCCCCCAAAAGCTCGATCCAGATTAAGAGGAAGACCATCGATGAAAAGACTAATTGCGGCAATCGCCATCCTCGCGCCATTGGCGTTCGCGGCCGGGTGCGGCAAAAGCTCGTCGGATGCCAACGAGATTCTGATCGGCGAATACTCATCGCTGACCGGCACCACCGCGACCTTCGGTACCTCTACCCACCGCGGCATTCTGATGGCTGTCGATGAGGTCAACCAGGCGGGCGGGGTGCTCGGCAAAAAGATCAAACTGCTGACCGAGGACACCCAGTCCAAGCCGGAAGAGGCGGCGCTGGCCGCGACCAAGCTGATCACGCGCGACAACGTGGTGACTCTCATCGGCGAGATTGCGTCGTCGCGCAGTCTGGCCGCCGCGCCAATCTGCCAGAAGAACAAGGTGCCGATGGTCTCCCCCGGCTCGACCAATCCCGAAGTCACCAAGAAGGGGGACTATATATTCCGGGTCTGTTTTATCGACCCGTTTCAGGGGGAAGTCATCGCCAAGTTCGCGTTCAATTCGCTTCATCTCAAGCGGGTGGCGATCTTAAGCGATGTCAAGAATGATTACAGTGTCGGGCTGGCGCAGTTCTTCCACAACACCTTCACCCAGCTGGGGGGCGAGGTGATCGGCGAGCAATCGTACAGCGAAGGGGACAACGATTTCAAGGCCCAGCTGACGGCGCTAAAGGCAACCAATCCTGAGGCGATTTTTGTACCGGGATACTACACCGAGTCGGCGCTGATTGTCAAACAGGCGCGCGAACTTAATATGACCATTCCGTTCTTCGGCGGCGACGGGTGGGATTCGGACCGTCTGATCGAAATCGGCGGCGACGCGATGAACGGCACCTACTTCACCAATCATTACTCGGCTGATGACACGGCCAAAATGGTGCAGGATTTTGTGGCGAAGTATCGCCGGCTCTACGAAAATCAGACCCCCGACGCCATGGCGGTGCTGGGTTACGATGCGGCGAAAATCGTTTTTGACGCCATCACGCGGGCCGGATCGACCGATCGCAAGGCAATCCGCGATGCTCTGGCGACGACCAAAGATTACCCGGGTGTGGCCGGTAAGACCACGATCGACGCCGACCGCAACGCCCTCAAACCCGCGGTGGTGGTGGCTATTGAAGGGGGCAAGCAGAAATGGCGCGAAACGGTGCAACCATAGTAAAGTCCAGCCACGGATGATGGTTTTCAGATAGTTTGCAAAGCCCGACGAGCAAGGAATTCTCGTTGGGCTTTCTTTTGCGGAATCGTATCTTGTCCCCCGAACCATGAGCGAACTGATTCAGCAGATTATCAACGGCGTCTCTCTGGGGGCCATTTATGCCCTGATTGCGCTGGGATACACCATGGTGTACGGCATCCTGCGGTTCATCAACTTCGCCCATTCCGATGTCTTCATGGTCGGCGCCTTCATCGGGTACTACATATCACCTTATATCGTTCCGTGGTGCGGCAACAACTGGGTGATCGCAGGCCCCCTGGTGTTGCTGGTGGCGATGCTCGGATGCGCCATCCTGGGGGTGACCATCGAGAAACTGGCCTACCGCCCTCTGCGGCCTCGATCCAAGCTGACCGTTCTTATCACCGCCATTGGAGTTTCCCTCTTTTTGGAGTTTGGCGGCCAGCTGGTCTTCGGCCCCGACCCCAAGCGGTTCCCCACCCTGTTTCCGTCGGTGAGCGTGTTTAAGGCAGGCGGGGTCGAAGTCAACTCGAACACGGTGGTGGTAATTGTCACGGCCATCTTCCTTATGCTTTTGCTACGGTTCATCGTGTTCAAGACCAAGATGGGGACGGCGATGCGGGCGGTATCGTACAATTTCAACGCCGCCGCGCTGATGGGAATCAATATCGATACGGTGGTGTCGTTCACTTTTGTTCTGGGATCGAGTTTGGCCGCGGCCGCGGCGATTTTGTACGCCTCGATCTATTCCAAGGTTGATCCGCTCATGGGTGTGTATCCCGGACTCAAGGCGTTTGTCGCGGCGGTACTCGGTGGGATCGGAAATCTGGCCGGTGCGGCGCTGGGCGGGTTGATCATCGGGCTGACCGAAACATTTGTCACCGGATATATTTCGTCGACTTTCCGCGACGCCATCGCCTTCTCCATCCTCATCCTGATACTCTTGTTCAGGCCGTCCGGACTCCTCGGCAAACGCGAATCGGAGAAAGTGTGATGGCCTTCTTGACGGAACATCGCTCTCAACTCTGGCTGGTTGTCGCTCTGGCGGCTTGTTTTGTGCTGTCGCTGTTTGAGCATTCAATTAGTCCCTACTACTATACGGTGATCATTTACATCGGTGTGAATATCATCCTTGCCTCGAGTCTCAATCTGATCAACGGCTTCGCCGGCCAGTTTTCACTGGGTCATGCGGGATTCATGGCGATCGGCGCTTATACCTCGGCCTACTGCACACAGACCTTCCAGGCCCAACCCGATACGCTGAGCGGCAACGTGTTGTTCCTGATTGCCCTGCTGATTGCCGGCCTGGTGGCGGCGGTGTTCGGTGTACTGGTTGGCATTCCGAGCTTGCGGCTCAAAGGGGATTATCTGGCGATTGTCACCCTTGGCTTCGGTGAAATTATTCGCGTGATCATCCAGAATCTCGACTTTCTCGGCGGCGCGCGGGGATTTACCGGTATTCCCGAGATCACCAATTTCGCGTGGGTGTTCTGCCTGGCCGCGGTGCTCATTTTCATGATCGCCAATCTGGTCCGTTCGACGTACGGCAAGGGGTTTCTGGCGGTCGCCGACGACGAGATCAGCGCCGAAGCGATGGGAATTAATTCGACCTACTACAAGGTTGTCGCCTTTGTCACGGGAGCGTTTTTCGCCGGAATGGCCGGCGGGTTGTACGCACATTTTGTCACCTATGTCAATCCGGCCCAGTTCGGATTCATCAAATCGATTGAACTGGTGGTGATGGTCATTGTCGGCGGGATGGGGAATACAATCGGGGTAATTCTCGCCGCCGCCCTGTTGACCATACTTCCCGAAGCCCTGCGCCCGATCGCCCAGTATCGCATGGTGATTTATTCGCTCATGCTGGTGATCATCATGATCACCCGTCCGCAGGGATTGTTCGGGCACGGTCTCTGGATGAAGAAAATGTGGCGGCGGTACGCCCACGCTCCCAGGGGAGCCGAGTCATAGGCCATGGCTGAATCGATCCTGTCACTGCGCAAATGCACGATGCGCTTCGGCGGTCTGACGGCGGTCTCCGAG
>JACRAV010000253.1 GCA_016213305.1 Candidatus Zixiibacteriota bacterium
AGCGCAACAGCAACGGATTATTTCAAGTCGAAAGTGGTGCTGGTGAAAGTCAACGCCGAAGTCGATACCACCCTGGCCCGCGAAATGGCCATATCGGGGTATCCGACCCTGGTCCTGCTCGACAAGAAGGGCGAGGAGATTGATCGCGTGATCGGGTACATGGAAACCGATCCATTTCTCAAGCAACTCGACGACTATCAAAAGGGCATCGGCACCCTGGCCGATCTGCTGGACCAGTCGAAAAAAGACACCAGCCGGGAACTGTCGTTCAAAATCGCCGACAAATACAAATATCGGGGCAAGCCCGATGATGCCACCGGGTGGTATCAGAAGGTGATCGCAGTCAACCCGACCGACTCCCTGGCCGGCGAGAGCCGGATGTCCCTGGCCGATATGTTGCGCCGCGCCAAAAAGTGGGACGAGGCCCTGGCGGCCTTTGCGGCCGTGGAAAAGGACTTCAAGGGAACCCCGTACTCATTTTCAGCCGACGCCGGCATCTGGCAGGCGATCACACTGGGACGGAAAGGCGACACCACCGCCGCTATCGCCGCCTATGAGGTGTTCCTCAAGAATTATCCTAATTCCGAGGATACCAGTTATGCCCGCAAACAGATCGCGAAACTAAAGAATCCTCCTCCGCCCGAGGAGAAGAAATAGAATGATGTGGCGTCAGGCGTCCTCGCCTGACGCCTGTCACTACACATACGAGTGAGCAACGTGAGCGAACAAACTTTGATCTACGAGAAATCGGTGCCCGGACGCACCGGGTACATTCTGCCGAACACCAGTCAGTCCGAAACCGACATCATGTCCCGCATCCCGGGTAAATGGCGCCGCGCGACCGAGGCCGCTCTGCCGGAAGTGTCGGAACCGATCGTGATGCGCCACTACGTCAATCTCTCGACCAAGAACCATCACATTGACAAGGGGTTCTATCCGCTCGGCTCGTGCACGATGAAGTACAACCCCAAGATGAACGACGTTGCCGCTTCACTCCCGGGATTCTCGAACTGTCATCCGCTCCTGCCGGATTCGGCGGTCCAGGGATGTCTCCAGATCATGCACGAACTGGGCACGTTTCTGGGCGAAGTCTCCGGATTCCCGGCGGTTTCGCTCCAACCGGTGGCCGGTGCGCAGGGGGAGTTCACTGGCCTCTTGACGATGCGGGCCTATCACGCCGAGCGCGGGGAGCGGCGCAACAAAGTCATTATCCCGGACTCGTCCCACGGCACCAATCCGGCCACCGTTACCGCGGCCGGCTGGACGGTGATTCAGATCAAATCGAACGCCGACGGTATCATTTCACCTGAAACCGTTGCCGAGGCAATGGATGAAACGGTCGTCGGCATGATGATGACCAATCCGAATACTCTGGGACTGTTCGAGAGCAATATCGCCGAAATCTGCCGGATCGTGCACGCCAAAGGCGGACTGATGTACATGGACGGAGCCAACCTGAACGCTCACATGGGCATTTTCCGGCCCGCCGACAGCGGCTTCGACATGATGCACTTCAACCTGCACAAGACGTTCACCATTCCGCACGGCGGCGGCGGTCCCGGCGCGGGTGCGGTTGGGGTCATTGCGGCGCTGGCCAAACATTTGCCGTCGCCGGTGGTCGTGAAAGAATCGAACGGACAGTACAAACTTGATCACAACCGCCCCCATTCGGTGGGGCGGCTTCACGCCTATGTCGGCAATTTCGCCCACATGGTGCGGGCCTACGCCTACTGCAAGGCGCTCGGCGGCAAGGGGCTTCGCGAAGTCTCCGAAAACGCCGTCCTCAACGCCAATTACGTCAAAGCGCTGATCAAGGACGACTACGACATCCCTTACGATCATCCCTGCATGCACGAGTTTGTCGCCTCGGGCAACCGCCAGAAGAAGCTGGGGGTCAAGACGTCGGATATCTCCAAACGCCTTCTGGATTTCGGCATGCATGCCCCGACCAACTAGTTCCCGCTCATCGTCCCTGAAGCGCTTATGATCGAGCCGACTGAAACGGAAAGCCGCGAAACGCTCGAAGAGTTCGGCGCCGCCATGCGACAGATCGCCCGCGAGGCGGAGACCAACCCCCAGATCGTGACCTCCGCCCCCCATACCACGCCGGTGCGCCGCCTCGACGAAGCCACCGCCGCCCGCACGCTGGACATCGCCTACAAAGGTTAAATCACGTAATTTCAACCGGCGCTCTTTCGCAGAGCGCCGGTTTTTTGTTTCATAAGCAGAATGATTCAGCTCGACCGGCTCTCAGTCACATATCCGGGGAGAACCACTCCGGCTCTCCACAACGTCTCCCTGACGCTTAGCGCCGGGGAATCGGTCTGTATCATGGGCGCCAACGGTTCCGGCAAATCTACGCTGGCCCTCGTGCTGGCCGGTGTCCTCAGACCGTCTTCCGGTCAGGTTCTGTTTACGGAAGATGGCCCGGCCGGGGCGGGGATCGTTTTTCAAAAACCCGAAAATCAAATGGTGGCGGCACTGGTGGAGAAAGAGCTGGCCTTCGGCCTTGAAAATCAGGCGCTATTGCAGGCCGTAATGCACGCCGAAATTGAGAAGATTGCCGCCTCGTTCGATCTTCAGTCGCTACTCCAATCGACCACCAGCCGGCTGTCGGGCGGAGAACAGCAACGAGTCGCGTTGGCGTCGGTGATGATTACCTCGCCCAATCTGCTCATGCTCGACGAACCTGATTCATTTCTGGACGCCGAAAGCAGAACTCTGCTGGACACCGCCCTGAAAGGCATTCGCGCTCGCCAACCCGAACTTATCGAAGTCAGAGTAACGCAGGACATAAGCGTGGCCCGTGCCTGCTCGCGCCTTATCTTGCTTGACGGCGGGGAAGTCATTGCCAACGACTCGCCCGAAATTATTCTCAACCAATCCGACCTGTTACGCAAATGCCGACTTATTGTAGAGGGTGCATCGATTGACCCGGCGATTCCTGCTGAACAAGAACTTTCGGAACTCAAAACCACCACACTCCAACCCGACAAACTGATTGTGCGGGACCTGGCATTCGAATACGGGCCCGGGCGGCCGGTCCTGCGCGATCTGTCATTCTCTCTAAATTGCGGCGAGGTATTGGGCGTGGCCGGCCCCACCGGGTCAGGCAAAACCTCATTGGGATTGCTTCTGGCGGGGATACTCGAACCGCAGTCGGGCACGATTATTTGGGCGAGGGGAGAGGAACCGATGGTCGGTGGTCCGTTCGCAACGATGGCTCTGCAACAACCCGAGCGGCAATTTTTCCTGCCCACCTGTGCTCAAGAAATCGCCTTCGGCCCGGCCAACAACGGCCATGCTCTGCGGGCATCGGATATCGACTCCCTTCTTGATCTGGTTGGGTTGCCCCCCGCCGCCTTCCGGGACCGCGACCCGCTCACCCTTTCGGTGGGGGAGCAGAGGCGACTGGCCTGCGCCGTGGTCGTGGCACTCGACAAGCCGTTTATCATATTCGATGAACCAACGGCCGGACTTGATTCCGAAGGTGTCGCACGTTTTGTCTCGCTTATCCGCCGCATCAAACCCACCCACGGACTGGTGGTCATTTCGCACGACCACGACCTGCTGACCCGCATCTCCAACCGGGTTCTCGTGTGCGGTCAGGTGCCCTCACCTGATCGTTTGTAGGTCCGCCAAACAGTGATTTCTTCGTAGGTCGGTGTTCCGAGTCCGCCGCAGGCGGACGAGAAACCCGATACCCTCCGAGCTTATCCACAAAATACAATCGGGCACTTGACACCGCCTCGAAATACCATATACTCGCCCCAGCCGGACAGCCCGGCCATGACCCGAAATGATATCGCGGTCTGAAAAATTGAACCTTTTAAGGTGATCCTGCGAGGTCACTAAGGGTTTGACCATGAACCGATACCAGACGCCGCTCTGCCCCATATCGTCTTTTGTGCCCCCATGCGCCAATACCATATTTTCTATATCCGGGAGTAGTATCCTTGCCTGACAAAACAGAACAAATACTCGACGCCAAGCAGATCAGTCGCGCCTTGACCAGAATCGCTCACGAGATTCTGGAACAAAATGGCGGGGCCGAATCGCTGGCCATCATCGGTATCCTGACCCGCGGGGCGCACCTCGCCAAGCGAGTCGCCGCGATCATCAAGAAACTCGAGGGCATTCAAGTGCCGGTCGGACTGATGGACATCGGTCTGTACCGTGATGATGTCCACTCCAAACTGGAACAACCGATCGTCCAGCGCACCGACATCCTCTTCCCGGTGGCCAACAAGAATATCATCCTGGTGGACGATGTCCTCTACACCGGTCGCACTATCCGCGCGGCGCTCGATCAGATTGTCGATTTCGGCCGCCCGCGCACCGTCCAGCTGGCGGTGCTGGTGGATCGCGGGCACCGCGAACTGCAGATCAAGGCCGACTATGTGGGCGTGAACATCCCGACTTCGCGGAGCGATCAGGTGGTACTGGAAGTCGTCGAAAAAGAAGGGACCGATCGGGTGTACGTCGTCAAGGGAAGCGCCTCAGCGCCGAAAAAGAAATCTGCGCCCGCTAGCAAGAAGAAAGGGAAACGATCATGAGCTCGCTCTCATCGCGCCACCTGCTCGGCCTGCAGGGCGTCCCCAAAGATGATATCGTGCGGATTCTGGACACGGCCGAGTCGTTCCGCGAAGTCCTCGATCGCCCGATCAAAAAACTCCCGACCCTTCGCGGTATCACCGTCCTCAATCTCTTTTACGAACCCTCCACCCGAACCCGCATCTCGTTCGAACTGGCCCAGAAGCGGCTGTCGGCGGATACGGTCAATTTTACGCCTTCGACATCCTCGGTGAAGAAAGGGGAGTCGTTGCGCGACACCGTGCAGAATATCGAGGCCATGAAGATCGACATGGTGGTGGTGCGGCACCAGTCCTCCGGCGTCCCCTACTATCTGACCACCTGCCTTGACGCCAATATCGTCAATGCCGGCGACGGCATGCACGAACACCCGACCCAGGGTCTTTTGGATATGTTCACGATCCGCCACCGCTATGGCAAACTCAACGGCCTTCGGGTCGTGCTTGTGGGCGATGTCAAACATTCCCGCGTCGTCCGTTCCAATATCTGGGGATTGAAAACCATGGGCGCTTCGGTCGCTCTGTGCGGCCCGCAAACACTCCTACCGTCGGAGGTGGAACGGTTCGGGTGTGACGTCTATACCGACATCGACACAGCACTGGAGGGCGCCGACGTCGTCAACATCATGCGCATACAACTGGAGCGCCAGCAGGCCGGGCTGTTCCCGTCGTCGCGCGAATACACCAACCTGTTCGGCATCACGAAGGAACGGCTCAAGCGGCTCAATCGGAATTACACCATCATGCATCCGGGGCCGATGAATCGCGGCGAGGAGATTTCAAGCGAGGTCGCCGACGGCGATCATTCGGTCATCCTCGATCAGGTGACCAACGGACAGGCGGTCCGCATGGCCGTCCTGTATCTCCTGTCCGGACGCAAAGAGGAGGGAGAGGAATAATGGGACCGCGCAAATACGATAAGGTCATCGCCAACGGTCGGGTGATCGATCCGTCGCTCGGCTTCGTGAGCGAGGCGCACATCTTTATTAAAGATGGAAGGATTGTCGAAACTCAGGCGGATTCCCCCGCCGCGAAAAAGCTGGTCAAATCGCTGGATAAAGATCAGGTGATCGACGCCCAGGGAATGCTGGTGACGCCGGGACTGATCGACGTCCACGTGCACCTGCGCGAACCCGGACGGGAAGGCGCTGAAACGGTGGAAACCGGCTGTCGCGCCGCCGCCGCCGGCGGATTCACTTCCGTCTGCTGTATGCCGAACACTCACCCCAGAATCGACAATCAGGAAACGGTCAAATTTGTGCAGGATCGCGCCAAGACCGCCTCGGCCCGCGTCTATGTGGTGGGCGCAATCACCAAGAATCTCGATGGCAAGGAACTGTCCGAAATCGGCGATCTGGTCAAAATGGGAGCGGTGGCGATTACCGATGACGGCCGGTATGTGCAGAATCCCGAAATCATGCGCCGTGCCCTCGAATACGCCCGGATGTTCAACATCCCGGTCGCCCAACACGCCGAGGACCAGCAGCTGGTCAGTGGCGGCGTGATGAATGAATCATTCGAATCGACCCGCCTGGGGCTTCGCGGCTCACCCGCCGCCGCCGAGGAGATCGCGGTCCTTCGCGATATCGCCCTCTGCCGCCTCACCGGGGCGCGCCTGCATATCCAGCATATCACCACTCGACGCGCTATTGAAGCCGTGCGTCAGGCCAAACGCGAAGGGATCAAAGTGACCTGCGAGGCCTGTCCCCATCATTTCGTCCTGACCGACGAAGAAATCGGCAAGGAGTTCAACACCCATCTGAAGGTCAATCCGCCGCTCCGGTCGCGCGACGACCGCGATGCCGTCATTGCCGGACTGGTGGACGGCACAATAGACTGCATCGCCTCGGATCACGCTCCGCACTCCGACGAAGACAAGGACTGCGAATTTGATCAGGCCCCTTCCGGCATGATCGGTTTGGAAACTACCGTCGGACTGGTCAAGACGTACCTGATAGATAAGGGATTTCTCGACTGGGCCGATGCCGTGCGCAAGCTCACGATCAACCCTGCCCGCATCTTTAATCTGCCGGGCGGCACGCTGGCCGAAGGCAGTCCGGCCGATATCACCATCATCGACCCCGACAAAAAATGGACCGTGAGGGGAGATAAATTCCGCTCACGCTCAAAGAATTCACCCTTTATAGGACTTAAACTTTCCGGTCAGGTGTCGATGACTATTCTAAACGGGGGTGTCGTGTATGAGCGCTAGGCAAATGCGCCTGATCATCGTTCAGAAGGATGTCAACGAGCGGGACTATATCCCGTACCTTGAATATGCCAAAGGACGCCGGGCGGACCTTATCTGTTTCCCGGAACTGGGTACCAGCGGCTGTCTCTACACCCCGCGACCGGTTGAGCCGCTCGATAACATTGTTGCCAGGTTTGAATCGTACCCTTTTGCCGTTATCACCGGTCTTCCGCTTCCCACGGAATCCGGACTGCGAAACGCCCTGCTCTACTATGACCGGGGGAAATGCCAGTTCTATTACAAGATCAATCTCTTCCCGGGAATGAATGAGCCGTCGGTCTATCAGGCCGGCACCGAACCGGGAATCTGCTGGACCCCTTTCGGCGTCTTCGGGGTCAGCATCTGCTATGATGTCCGTTTTCCCGAAATCTATCAACGACTGAAAGCCCTGGGCGCCGAGAAATTCTTTATCCCGGCCGCCTTCCCATTAGCTCGCATTGACGATTGGCGGCAACTCCTCATTGAACGCGCCAAAGAAAACCAGGTGACCGTGATCGGCGTCAACTCCGTCGGCGACGACGGCACCAACGTGTTCGGCGGCTTATCGATGGTCGTGGCGCCGGACGGTACGGTCATCGCCGAAGCCGACCGGCAAACTCCCAGCGTTTTGGAAATTCTGCTGTAGCGCAACCGGCGGCTGTCAGCACATATTGGCGGTATGGCAGTCGTCGTATCCCCAGGCCTATTCATGAAAGTCCACGCTACGTGAACGTCCAATCCCCGCAATCGTCTGGATGGCCGCAGTCGGCCGTTGTTGCGGCAAGGGGGACACCCTGGACTCGCCTCGAACTGATCCTGTTCATCGGTATTCTGGCGATTGTCTCGTTCGCCCGTCTCTGGCAACTGGAGTCCGATCCGCCCTGGGGATTGTCTTTCTCGCATGATGTCTATACCGACGGTTCGTTGTACACATTCTACGCCAAGGAATTTGTCCAGACTGGGGATTTCAATCCACTCGGCGACGAACGCTTCGGCATCTTTCTCAAGTCCACCGTAACCCCCGTGGCGGTCGTGGTGTTTGAAATCTTTGGCGTTGGTTTGTGGCAGTCCAACCTTGTGGGCGTCCTGTATTCTCTCGGGGCATTGCTGTGCTTTTACCTGTTCATGCGGCGGATTGCCGGCGTGCCCGCCTCGCTGTTGTTCTTGCTCATGGCCGGACTGTCTTACAATTTGATCTTTTTCGGCCGACAACCATTTCTGGAACATGCCATGGCTTTCTGGGCGTTTCTCTCGCTGGTCCTCGTCACCGCGGGAAGGCGGCCATGGGTGATGCTTGCGGCTGGATTCTGCCTCGGGCTGGCCATGCTCTTTTCCAAAATTCACGGGATCATATTCCTGTTTCCTTTCGCCTGCATGTTTCTCTGGCGGCTGAAATTCGACGCCCCGCGCCTGCCTCGCCTGTCCTCGGGACAGGTGGCCTGGTTCGGCCTCGGCACGCTCACCGCCGCCCTTACCTGGTTTGCCGTGACATATCTGCCGGCCCCGGGACAGGTGTCATCATTCTTTCAGGAAAACACCATCGAACTTCACGGCGCTCCTGAAGGTCTGCAATCACTCCCTGACTTCATCCAGAAATTGCTCACCTTCGGCTTCGACTCCGAACTCTTTCCCCGCATGACTCTCTGTGCCCTGATTGGCTTTGTTTTTATAAGCGCCGTCATCTATCAAGTATGCCGCCGAAAATCATACCGCGACGGGCTGGGCTGGGGGAATGCCGGGTATCTGTTCATCACCGCGATGATTGTCGCATTCTATCTGTCCTTGATGATCTGGAATTACCGTCCGCTACGGTATGGTCTCATCCTGATCTATCCGATGTGTGCCGGGGCCGCCATTCTGTTGACAAACCTCTGGCGCGGATGGAAGAACATAACCTCGGAAAAAACACCGCTCCTCTTTTGGATCACCCTTGCGGTGATTGCCGTGATTCCCGGCTACCAGTTGTTCGCGGCCAGTCAGGACATGGTTGGAACTGACTGGTGGCTGATCGTGTCGAAATATTCGGTACCCGTTTCAGGAATCATCGCCGTCATCATAACGGCTGTCGTACTCCATCTGGCGCGCCGCCACGGCCCGCCGCGCCGGTCGGTCTTCAATCGATGCGTCGCCGGACTGCTTATCGCCGGTTGTTTACTTGAAGGTATTCTCGGTTTCGTCGATTGGACCGGCCGGGTAGCTTTCACCCTGCGCGATATCAACAGGGATGTCGAGATGGCCGTCGGTCCCGGTGCCGTGGTCACCGGGCCGTACGCCCAGGTCCTGACGCTCGAAAACAGGGTCCCCGCGATCATACACATGTTCGGCACGGCTCACCCTGATCCGGAATTCTTTCGCAAGTTCCCCATCACCCATCTTCTGCTCGACGGCGGCAATGTCCTCCGGCTCACCGAGGACTATCCCGACGTCATGAGAGCTGAGGAACACATGTGCACTTATTTTGCGGGAGAAACCAAGGTGCGTTTGATGAACGTGGCCGGAGTCACCGGAAATCCCGTCGCCGCCGTTTATCGCCGAACCGCGTTGGAACAGGGCATTGTCGCCTTGCGCCGCGGTGACACTGCCGTGGCCCGGGCCCAGACGGACGCCTTTTTCAGAGCGCATTCCGGCAGTATCGCCGGTGGACTGCTGTTGTTCGAGTTAAGCGAGGGAGCCGGGGACCCGGCCGCGGCCGAGGCCGCCCTCAAAAAAGCCGTTGAGTTTTCGCCCACATCGTATGTTCTTATGGCACGGCTGGGGCGGTTTTACCGCGATCGTGCCCGAGCTACCGGACAGCGTGATCTCCTTGACCTCGCGCGCCGATATTATGAGGAAGCGGTCCGCCTGGCCCCCACGGCCGAACGGACCCTCGACGAGTACCAGAAATTTTTGGAAAGCAAGGATTGACCAAGCGCATGCATGACTTCGTCGTCTCAACCATCGTCCCGGCCAAGGACGAAGAAGGCAATATCGACGAGTTCTGCCGTCTGTATGCCGAAATGCTCACCAAGGCCCCCTTCAAGGGTGAGTTGGTGTTCGTCGATGATGGTTCCACCGACGGCACCCTGGCTAAAATCAAAGCCAACGCCGGCAAATATCCGTTTATCCGGTATCAGAGTCATCAGCGCAATCGCGGTCTGACCGAGGCGCTTCAGAGCGGCTTTGCCATCGCCTCCGGCTCCGTGTATGTATTCTATCCGGCCGACCTGCAGTATTTGCCCGAAGACATCCCCAATCTGGTGGCGCCTATCGCCGACGGTGCCGACATTTCCACCGGCTGGAAACAGGGCAAATACACCAAGCGGTTCGTCTCAAAAGTGTACAACGCAATGTCTCAGCGAATCTTCGGTCTTAAAGTGCACGACCTGAATTCGGTCAAGGCCTTTCGACGCGAGGTTGTGGAACATATTTTCCTCCGTCGCGACTGGCACCGCTATCTGGTGCCGCTGGCCGCCAACGAGGGGTACCGGGTCGAAGAAGTGAAAATTCCGCTGTACGACCGCCGCTGGGGAGCCACCAAATTTTCCGTCTGGCGCATTCCGGTCGGCGTGCTCGATATGCTGGCGGTGAAGTTTCAAATTACCTTCCTGCGCAAACCGCTCCTGTATTTCGGCGGCGCCGGCGTCATTTCGATATGTCTCGGCGTTTTGGTCGGTCTCTGGTCCCTGTACGAACGATTCATCCTCGGCACCGGCTCGCGCGTCTGGCTCTTTCTGATTCTGTTGTTGATCGGACTCGGTATGGGGCTGTTTATCATGGGATTCATGGCCGAAGGCCAGACCGCCCTCAAAGAAGAAGTCACCGATCTTCGCCGCAAAACGCAGGCGATGCTCGACGAGATCAAGCGCCGCAATGTCGGACAATAACGCTATCGGCCCCCGTGAAACCGTGTCGGGCAGACGCATGACCGTCACCCGCTTAGCTCTCAATCTTCTCAAAGCCGCGCTCGTTCTCATCATTTTCTATTTTCTCGGCCGTCAGGTGCTTGAGCACTGGGACCAGATCCGCTCGCATCCATGGGAAATCAATATCGGGCTGATGGCCCTATCGGTCGCGCTCGCGGTCGCCACCTTCCTGATTCTGGCCCAGGTCTGGCGGACCACCATCAATAGCTTTGGCCATTCCATTCGGCTCTGGATGGCGTTCAAGATCATGTTCGTTTCCAATCTTGGACGGTACGTGCCGGGGCGCATCTGGCAGGTTGCCGGGATGCTATACTGGGCCGGACGCGAGGGGGTCACCCCCGAAGAAGCTACCGCCTCGTTTGTGCTCTCCCAATTATTCGCCATCCCGGCTTCATTACTGGTCTATTTCGCGACCTCAATCGTTGAACCGGGCATCTCGATTGATCGTTTGGCTATCGTCGGCCCGCATACCGCTTACGTTTTCGCCGGGGCGATGATCGTCATCTGTCTCGCGGTCGTGATTTTCATGGACCGGCTGGTGACCGCCGTCAATCGCATCCTTGCCCGCCTGCATCGACCCGTGATTGCTCTCCGGCTGGACAAATTGGTTGCTCTGAAGATTTTTACCGGATATGTTGTCGCCTGGTTGGTCTATGGCCTGGCCTTCTGGGTCTTTCTGCTGTCGGTGCAAACGGACGCCCCCATCGGCTGGATTGCCGCGGTGGGAGTCTTTAACGCCGCCTACCAGATCGGGTATCTGACCCTTTTTGCTCCGGGCGGCTTAGGCCCGCGTGAACTGGTGATCGGCGTCCTACTCGGACCGCTGGTCGGACCGATTGCCCCGGCGCTGGCGATCCTATCGCGCATCTGGACCACCGTGATCGACGCCGCCGGTGCGCTGATCGGTTTGCTCGTGAGGAAATGAAGGAAAGAGGGAAGGTTCATCGTGGCGAAAACACACAAAAGTTCAAAACCCCGGTCCGGTGACGCCCTGACCCGCATCGAGTCGTCCCGTTGGTTCACGCCGATCGGCTTTCTCATCGTCTTTCTGGCTCTGGTTGTCATGTTCGGAAGTTTCATTTTTTCCGACATGATGTTGCACGGCTCCGATACCCTTTCAGCCGGGTTCTTCTTCCGCTCGCTCTGGGTGGATTCGATCACTCACACCGGCGGCCTTCCCCAATGGAACCCATACATTTTCGGTGGGATGCCCTACATCGAGGCCTTTCACGGCGATATTTTCTATCCGCTGTCATACCTGTTCAAGCGCTTCATGCCGCTGGCTCGCGGGCTGGGCTGGAGTCTCTTCTGGCACATCTTCCTGGCCGGTATCTGCATGTACTTTACCGCGCGACAGTTCAAACTGGGCAAGACCGCCTCGCTGATGTCCGGTATCTGTTATATGTTTGCGCCGTATCTGGTCTCGCTGGTTGCGCCGGGACATGACGGCAAGATCTTCGTCACTTCTCTTTTTCCGCTGGTCATTCTCTTTATCGAGCGCGGCTTCGAACAACGACCACTCCTGAATTTCTCGCTTCTCGGACTTGTCCTCGGAGCCATCATATTGTCTCCCCACGCTCAAATGTCATACTTCACCCTGTGGGCGGCCGGTCTGTACACGCTGTTCAAACTCATCATGCTGTACATGGACACCCGAAAAGTCACTCCGCTCATCAAACCGGCATCTTTCGCCGGGTATGCCGTGGTGATCGCTCTCTTGATTTCGGCCATTCAATTCTATCCCGGATATTACTACACCTCGCACTTCTCACCGCGCGCCGACGTTAAACGCGGTTGGGACTGGGCGACCTCCTGGTCGATGCACGCCGAGGAAGCCGCCAATCTGGTCATCCCCGAGTTTTCCGGCGTCAGCGCCAATCGACCCGGTACGGCCTATTGGGGAAAGAACGCCTTTAAGGACAATTCCGAAGCGGTCGGAATTATGACAATCTTCGCCGGCCTCATCGGATTGCTATGTGCCAAACGCCGCGAGAAATGGTTCTTCTTCGGATTGTCGCTGTTCGCTCTTACCTATGGTTTAGGGGCCTCGACGCCGCTGTTTCAACTCTATTACCTGATCCCACAGGTCGCCTCTCTCCGCGCGCCATCAATGATCATGGTCCGGTTTTATTTCAGCTTTGCTCTGCTGGCGGGATTCGGCCTTCAGCATGTGCTCGCCGGAAAAGAAGAGGGTCAAAATCAGGTCAAAAGATTCACCTGGGCAGTCTGGGGACTTCCCGGACTCATGCTCCTGCTGGCGCTGTTATTCACCGCCGCCGGGCGAGGGATGCTCGACACCTGGTGTTCGATCTTTTACAGCGACGCCGCCCGCACCATGATCGGGCAGAATGTCACCAAACTCGATGCGGCGTACTACAATCTTCCCGGCATCCGCACCGGCGCCTGGATCGGATTTCTGTTGACCGCCGTTGCCGCCGGCTCCATCTGGCTGTATCGGTCGCGCTCCATGGCCGCCGGGATTCTGCTGGTTGTGCTGGCTCTGCCCGTGATCGACTCCATGAGATTCAACGGGCGATTCATCGATGTGGTTGATCCCAACGAGGTGTTTGCCTCAAACCCACTGACCGATTACCTACGCGCCCAGCCCGGTCATCCGCGCACCCTCAATCTGAGTCAGCCCAAAGATGATCAACTGCCGTATCAGCATATTGACGTCATGGTCGGATACCACGGGAACCAACTGCGCTGGTTCGACGATCTGATCGGCTCCATCGACCTCAAAAATATCGGCAATCCCCGCTTGATCAATCTGCTCGGCGTCAAGTACCTGATCAATGAAACGGATGGCGAACTTCCGCCGGATGCGTTCGGCGATAAGCCTTTGTCGGTGGCCTACACCCTCGGAAAGACCCGGCTGATTCAGAATGACAACGCCTTCCCGCGCGTTTATCTCGCCGGAACATTCCAGGTTGAACCCGATCGTCAGAAGATCTACCCGCAGGTTCTGAACAGCCGCGAAAACCTTCGCGCGCTTGTCTATCTTGAGGAAGACCCCGGTCTGGCAATTGCCGAGGGCGGCGCCGCCGATGATTCATGCTGGATCGTCTCGCGGGAGACCGACGCCGTCACCGTGAACGTCCGAACCGCCTCGAACAAACTGCTGGTGATGACCGATACCTGGTTCGACGCCTGGCAGGTTACGGTTGATGGTCAACCCGCCAGGCTTCTGCGCGCCTACGGTGCGCTCCGGGCGGTGCCGGTCCCGGCGGGAACCAAAGAGGTCCGCTTCGAGTATTATTCGCAACGATACGCTACCGGCAAGCTGACGACCGGGTTGACGTCGGTCTTCCTATTAGGTATTTTCGGTTTCTATCTGGTCGATCATTTGAGAAAACGTAAGCGATAGGCAGAAAACACCCGCATGAACCGAGCTCAACGCGCCCTGATCATCTTTCCCACCTACAACGAGAAAGACAACATCGAAAAAATCGTCCACGGGGTGCTTCCGCTCGACCCCCGGATCAACGTCCTGATCGTTGACGACAACTCCCCCGACGGCACCGGCGACATCGCCGACCGGCTGGCGCAGAAGGAAGCCAAGGTCAGCGTCCTGCATCGCCAGAAGAAAGAAGGTCTCGGCAAGGCGTATATCGCCGGCTTTCGCTGGGCCATCGAGCAGGGGTTTGATTTCATTTTCGAAATGGACGCCGATTTTTCCCACGGCCCCGAATATCTCAGGGATTTTCTCATGGAGATCCAGAACAACGATGTCGTGATCGGCTCCCGGTATATAACCGGCGTCAACGTCATCAACTGGCCGATGTCGCGTCTCTTGTTGTCGTATTTTGCCAATGTCTATACCCGTATGATCACCGGTTTGCCGCTCCGCGACGCCACCGGCGGGTTCAAATGCTTCCGGCGGGAAGTGCTTGAAGCGATCAATTTGGACGCCGTCAAATCCTCCGGCTATTCTTTCCAGATCGAAATGTCGATGCGGGCCTGGAAAAAGGGATTCCGCATCAAGGAAATCCCGATCGTCTTCTACGAACGCCGCGCCGGATCTTCAAAAATGTCCAAGAAGATCATGCGCGAGGCGATCTGGATGGTCTGGAGTCTCCGGATCAAGGCCATTTTTGGCCTGCTTAAGTAACTCATCCGACGTGTCTGCCCAAAACGTCAGCGTCTCCGTCATCATCGTCACTCACAATTCCTCTGCCACTATCGGCGACTGCCTGCGCGCCCTTCCGGCCGCCTGCCCCGGCCTCGCGTTTGAAATTATTGTCGTCGATAACGATTCCCGCGACGACACCGCCACTATCGTCTCCGCGATCGATCCGAAGGCGCACCAGCTCAGGCAAACCCGCAACCTCGGCTTCGGCGCCGCATGCAATGTCGGCGCTCAGTCTGCCGGTGGAACATACCTTCTCTTTTTGAATCCCGACGCCATTCTGGATGCCGGCGCGGTGCGTTCTCTGGTCGATGTCTGCGCCAACACCGCCAATGCCGGTTTTGTCGTGCCGCGCCTCCGTTACCCCGACGGGCGGTTTCAGCCCAGTTGTCGCAAACTGCCGACCATCGGCAATATGATCTTCTCGCGCGGCTCCGTCATTGCCCGCCTGTTTTTTCTCGCTGATACGTCCCAGTCGGCGCGCTATACCCTTCCCGATTTCGCCCAGACAACCGAGGTCGAGGCGGTGGCCGGAACCGTCGCTCTCATTGATCGCTCGACATTTTTGTCGGCAGGCGGGTTTGACCAACGCTTCTTTCTATACATGGAAGACACTGATCTTTCCCTGCGCCTGAGCCGTCAGGGACTGAAACACTTGTTTGTCCCCGTAGCCGGAGCCGTGCATCGATGGGGGAGAGGGAGCGCCGCCGGCAAAGTCACCCGAATCTGGCGCCATCACTTCTCGGTCTGGCAGTATTTCCTCAAGCATTATCCCAATGGTTTTTCGGTCGTCCTCTTGCCGTTGTTGTTATTTATGAATGGATTCGCGGCGGTCATTATGCCGGATCGTCGAACGGATGCCTGACTATGCCGATTCCATCTATATTTCATCTGCTCGCCAGTCTCGCCCTCACTCTCTTTCTGGCGCCCCTGGCCATCCGCTTGGGGAAACGCTTCGATCTTCTGGACCATCCCGGCCGCCACAAACGCCACCAACAGCCGGTCCCCTTTCTCGGCGGCACGGTCCTCTTTGTAACCTTCTGGATGACCGTTCTTTCCGTCGGATGGATTCGCGGCGTCCCCGCCCTCGAACCATCGGAATCTGTCCCGTGGATATTTGCCGGATCCCTTGTCGTATTCTTAATTGGCCTGCTTGATGATCTTCGCCCGCAGTCCGCGCTCGTCAAGCTGACCGTCGAAGCTGTCGCCGGATTACTTTTGTACATGGGCGGATTGAAAGTTGACCCGATCTCGATTCCGTTCATGGGCCAATGGGCGCTTGGACCCTGGTCAGCCCTGGTCACCATTGCGTGGGTGATTGGCCTGACCAACGCCATCAATCTCATCGACGGCCTCGACGGCCTCGCCGCCGGCGTCTCATTAATCGCGGCGGCGGTGATGGCGGTCCTGGGAATCGTCTATCAAGTGGGATCGGTGCTCACGATTGCGGCCACCCTCATCGGTTTCCTTTCCGTGTTTCTCTGGTACAATCGATACCCGGCGCGACTGTTTCTGGGCGATTCCGGCTCGCTTCAGATCGGACTGTATTTTGCCATCATTTCGCTCGCGGTGCCATTCAAGTCTTACACCGCCGCGGCCCTCTATCTGCCTCTGCTGGCGCTCGGCGTGCCGATTCTGGAAACGGCTGTATCGATTCTGCGGAGAATC
>JACRAV010000261.1 GCA_016213305.1 Candidatus Zixiibacteriota bacterium
GGACGTCAACCCCAAAATCGGACGCCCATCGGCGCGCAAATTGCAGCCGCGAGCTTCGAGAGCGTGATTGAATTTCTCCACGGCCCGAATGTCGGGTGCAAAAATCAAATGATGCACGCGTCGAGTTTCGCCGGCGTGTTTTTTGATGGAAGAAATTTCGGTGCCAAGAATAAACCGCGTAGGGCTGGTCTCCGCACGCAGACGAAAAATCCCGGAAGTATCCTCCACTAACTCTTCCCGTATCGCCGCGAGCCAGGCGGGGTGAGTAAAGTCGCCGGTCGCCACGATATCTATCCCCCGCGTTACGCACGCGGCGGCGATATTCGAGAAATTCAGATCTTTGGAGCAGGCCCGCGAGTATTTGGAGTGAATGTGGAGATCAAGGACGCGGCGCACCATAGACAACTTACGATGCCGGTGCAGTCGTCGCCGGCCCATTGGCAATGTTCGCCGGCAACTCGATAATATAGGCCTCGCCGCGGCCCAAATCTTCATTGCTCGCGGCGCAACGATTGACTCCCCAATCCGAAGCAAAGATCACATAACGTCCATCCCGCGACATGCTGGCGCGCGACTGCACCCAATAGCCACACTCGGTGGAACGATGGTGCGCGAGGCGCAATATTCGGCCGTCGGTATATTGCAAGAACAATTCACCTTCAAAAGGATTACGCCCATTGCTCGCATCGCTCCCGGCCGTTACCAAACAAACGCCGTTCGGTCCTTGGCAGGATAAATGCGACTGATTACCCCAATCCATCGTCTGCAGATACCGTGGCTGCGCCACGCCTGTCGCCGGGCCCGGCAGCACTCGCAGTCCCTGGCTGGGACGACCATTATCACCGGCGCTCGTCATTTCGAAGGTCATGAAAAATTCGGTCACCCCGTCTTTATTCAATCCCAGATCGCCGTGTTGATGACTATCATACACCCGACCGACAAAGGCCCCGGTCTGGATGTCAAAGGTCTCTAGACCACGGCACCGCGCGGTGCCGTCGCGTTTCCATTGAACAACCAAGTATTTACCGAGCGGTGAGACGCCGATCCAATCCGGCTCGACCGCGCCATAGTGCGGATCGCGAGCGCAGGCGCCGTTATAGATGTTGTTCAGGCTGATTTGGGCGCCCAGAGTGCGAGTTTCCAAATTAAGCGCGAACATCATTTGGTCGTTGTTGGCCGTGGAAGCCATGCCGGCGATCCACCGACCGTCGTGCGATAATTCGTCAAAAGATTGATTACCGCGGATGCGCTGATAGTTCGCCGGAAAAGTGTACACCGTCTCTCGATTGCTCTGCCCGACCGTGGCATACTGCACGCGGAGCACGGCGTCTTCGTTGGTATCGAAATACACGAGAGTGTTCGGCCGAGCCGGTTGCCAGCGGGGAGCATTTACATTTTCCAAATCGACCGTCGCTAATGACAAATTGGACAGGCGTCGAACAGTGTAACCGTCATCACCGGTCAACAAAACGTACTGACTATCACCGGAAAAGGCCTGTAGCTGTGAGTAAATATGAGTACTAAACCCGCCGGTCGCGACCCGATCGGTGATTCGACGAACGGTGGTACCAAAAATAGAATCAGTCACTCGAACTCCCACAGCCGACCAGGTTAAACCTCCGACAGGCAATACGCGTGTGGGGTCGGAAATACCGATAGTCACCGGATCGGTGGAATTTGGCACAACACTCGCTCCCGAACCGGAATTGCCGCCAGTCGCCGACCCGGCATTCTCAGGTGCGCTACCACCGCCGGTGTTCGAACCAGAACCGGTGTCAGTACCGGAAGCGGGAATCTCGACCACAGGCGATGGCAACTGCCCCAGCCCCAAACATTCATTTATTGTCGAACATTTGGCTAATTCTGCTGTTTTGTCGAAATCACTCGCGGAAATAATAGGGGCGCCATCACGCCGAAATTGATTGAATACCGCCAATGTAACCACCCGTAAAGGCCCCTGCGCGCCGCCCCGATTCCAATTACCGCCATATAGAGCCCGGGCCACGGATGGACCGGCCACATGACGAAGAACATTCGGCACCGCGATAGCGTAGATTTTTTTGTCCCCGCGCAATTGGATAAGCAACGAACCCGGAGCCGGCGTAACTGCGCTGCCAGCCGAAATACGGCGACAGACACCACTGGCCACGCGTTTCACACTTCTCGAGGACACGCCCCAAGTGCTAGCCGCGATGTTTTGAAATTGATGTCTTTGCCCATCGGTAGCGAGATAAAATATCGCCGATGAATTACCGCAACGAATAATATCACCAACCTTCAGGCCATCCGGCCAGACCGCCCGCGCATACGACGAAAACACTAACGAACCGATTATGGCCAGGGCAATTACGCAGGCTGGTAGCCACTTTCTAATAGTGATATTGAATTGCATAAAGACTTCTAAAACCCATAACCCACCGGACCATAACCGGGCACGCTAACATAACCCTGGCTATTATCGGCATTGGAATTTCCGGCGCTGAAACGCGTTGACCAAAAATTATCACCGCCCCCACCTCCGCCACCACGATAGCTACTCGCCGCCGCAACTAAATACAAATTGAGTACCGGAGTATCATCACCTTCGTAGCCCACGTTCCCCTGGCCATCCAACCAATATCTCCCATCCTGTACCGGCGCGCCAACCACTTGACTCCAGACAGTCACTTCATCGCTGCGGAGACGACGACCATTCACATATACGCCGGTGTTGCCATTAGAAGCATTGGCCGATAACGAGCCGAAATTTTTTCCCGACAACATAAAGCCATAAGCCGAATAACCAACCACGCCATACAAACCGCTACGGGAATCATACCAATAGCTCCCCTCTTGCGGCTTCTGACCATACGTACGCTCAAAATCACTTAACTGGGCCTCGGTGAGAGCCCGACCGTTGACAACCACTTTCGAAACTGCCGGGGCTGGTGGCGCGGATGGCGGAATGGCCGCAACCGGAGCCGGAGATGCCGGCGGAGGAGAAAGCGGTGTCTTGACAGCCGGCGGAGGAGATACCGGCGCCGACGGCGCAATCACTCTGGCGCTGGAGGTAACGGTAACACGCGCCCCGACATTGATTCCGGCGGCAACGGGCGGCGCCTGAACAGACGCTTTAACCCCCGCGTTAA
>JACRAV010000254.1 GCA_016213305.1 Candidatus Zixiibacteriota bacterium
CAAGATCGGTGTTCCCGATATGATTCTCAACAAAGCCGGAAAGCTGACGCCCGAAGAAACCGCCAAAATGAATGAACACCCCGATTTGGGGTTGAAAATCATCGCCGGCATCGCACTCTTCAAACCGGCCATCCCTTATATTCACAGCCATCATGAACGGTGGGACGGCAAAGGGTATCCGCGCGGACTTGCCGGGGAGGAAATCCCGATAGAAGGCCGTCTGCTCGCTGTCGCTGACACCTTTGACGCCATCCTCTCCGATCGACCGTATCGTAAAGGTGCAACGCTGTCTCACGCTCTTGAAGAACTGCTCGACTACCGCGATATTCAGTTTGATCGCAAGATAGTCGACGTCTTCGTCGGACTGGTGCGGAGACACAAAATTAATTTCCGCCAACTCTATGGACGGGACCTGAAGGTCAGTTCCGAATTCTGGAAAGAAGCATTGTCTGCTTCACGATCCGCCCGACGCTCTACCGAAACGGTATCGGCGTAAACGATAATCCGAAAATCACCAGGGATGCTACCGCCATTCCGACCGCGAATCGCGACGGGGGCAGTTCGTCGTTGAGCGTCGGCGGATGCTTGAGTCCGAAAATCAGTCCCATCACCGCGAAGACCCACCACATAGGCGACAAGAGTCCGAGCACCAGCAGGGCCGCAAGAGCAATAACCGCAAAACGATGTTGTACCCGGCGAGCCGAGCCATAGAGAATGTGGCCGCCGTCGAGCTGGCCAATCGGCAAGAGATTTATTGCCGTCACCAGCATTCCCACCAATCCGGCGAAGGCGCCTTCCGAGAGATGATAGGAAAAGCCGTCGGGGGCAACACCAAGCGTCGAAAGCGTCGCAAGACGCATCAGAATCGATTCTCCTTCAAGACTGAATCCAATCATCTCAGGCGTGAAAGCATCATTCGGCAAAATGTGGGATCGGGTAAGGCCGAAGATCAGCCAGAAGACCGCCACAATCCATCCGGCAATCGGGCCGGCGGCGCCGACTTCTATCAGGTCGCGGCGATTCCAGAATGGAGATTTCGATTTGATGACTGCACCAAAGGTGCCAATGATATTCGGAGCCGGAATGAAGTATGGCCACGACGTCACCACATGCCGTCGTCGGCTGGCCACGAAATGCCCCATTTCGTGAATGAACAGAATTGACATTATGGCCAGAGTGAATTCGACGCCATCCCCCTGCGCCAAGCGTTCAGGGGTGCGATTCCACGCTGACGGAGCCGCGGCGGCCATCAATCGAAACTCGTCGATGATCCCGTCGAGCGGAGTCTGCACATGCTGGGCGATGATGAGCATTGACTGGGTGAGGGCGCTCAAAAAAATTGGCACGACATAAACCGACAGGAGGGTCAGAATGAACAGCAGGATATTGAGCGTCGGGATGCGCAGTTTTGGCTTTGGGTCGATAAGGAGCAGCCACGACGATTCGGCGCCGTCGAGCGTGAAGTCATAACCAGCGGTAGTGAGGCGTTCGCGGAGGGAGGCTGATGAGCGCCCCGCGTCATAGCGGGGCGCGAGGGCAAGCGCGATCTTCGCTCCCTGATTGTAGACGGCAACAACGTCGAAGAGGTCGGCGACGAGCGTTTCGATGGGGGGATTTGATTGCATTGGGGGGAATATGGGCAACGAGTGGTACGGCGACAACTTGTTTCTGGAGAGGGCATCGATTGCGTGCCGTTGTTTTCCATCAAAGATGGCGGGTCTGAAGACAAACCCGCCCTACGAAGAGAGAAATCTTTGTTTTGTAGGGCGGGCTCGTCTTCGAAACCGCCAATACGTTTCATGCAATATGAAGATGGCGGGTCTAAAGACAAACCCGCCCTACGAAGAGAGACATCTTTGTTTTGTAGAGCGGGCTCGTCTTCGAACCCGCCAATACGTTTCATGCAATATGAAGAAGGCGGGTCTGAAGACAAACCCGCCCTACGAAGAGAGAAATCTTTGTTTTGTAGGGCGGGCTCGTCTTCGAAACCGCCAATGTATCACACACAAAAAAAGACCGGCGGGAGCTTTCGCTCCCGCCGGTTGCGTACCTTAGAAACAGTCTAAAGTTTCGCGATTACATCGTCCATGCGCCAGCCGGGCACGGTCCGCATCCGAAGTAGAAGTTAATCAGGAAGTCTACGTCTGCCTGATCAGGAGCTCCTCCAGAAGCGTTCACGTCGCCAAGATGTTCGAATGGAATGGCGCCCGGGCCGCCAAAGTTCACAGTAGCCGCAAGGTAAACAACGTCGGCGAGGTTAATCGCGTTGTCATTGTTTACGTCGCCACGTCCCCAACCGGTCCACTTGTTGACCAAGCGGGCCAGGTCCTTGACGATGGCTGGAGCAACAGCTCCACTGCCGCCGTGCGGGTTGGCAGGGAATCCGAAACTGGCAACCCCGTACGTGAACTTCTCGTTCGGGAAAATGGTATCCTTCTTAATGAAGGAGTTTGCCTGTTCGAAGTCGCCGCCGGTAGTCACCTGGGAGGCATGTGTTCCCGGAGCCGCCGAGAGGTACTTATACAGCGAATCAAAGTACGGCTGGTTGTTGGGATACAATCCCGAAGTACCAACCATGCCCTTTGTATTGCGGATAGGTTCCTGGCCGCATCCAAACGGGAGCTTGATTTCTCCCCAGATGCCGTTGGTCTGACCTTTCGCCCATGCATAGGCAACCGAGACAGAGCGATCGAGACCGCTGGTGTCGCCGGTACCGATATCATAGTCGTGGAATGATCCCATGTACCAGTTCGGGACCTTGTTACCATTGCGTTCGGAAACTTCCATAATGTCAACAGTGACATTGGCGAGTTCAGGAACGTCAACGGCGCCGATAACGCGCGACTTCACGAGAAGTCCGATTGTCGAGTCGTTATCGAAAGGCGCCGAGCTGTACAGACGCAGGTTCCAAGCCGATCCGGTCCAGAAGTTCTGGACGGAGTCAATGTAGCTGCGGCAGACCATATTGGCGGTGATGGTGTTATAGGTGATTCCATCTGTGGAGATGGCAGGAACCGCATACGGCGACACGATTGCAGGTTTGCATGTGTTGTCGCACCAGTTATAGTCACCCTGCAGAGACCACCACTCGTCGATAGTCGATCCAGACCATTCCTTCGAGTTCCACGCGGCGCGGCGAAGGGTTATGGCATAGATGTATGAACCCTGGAAGTATTGGTGTTCACTGGCAACGTTATCAATGTGGAAGCCATGTGAAGGTTCTTCGTCTCCGTCACCAATTCGTCCGGTGTTCCAGACCATACGATAGTTAGCGCTACCCATACCGAAGGTAAGCAGGCTGGTGTCGGCCAGACAGCCGCCAATCAGCCGCAGTCGGCATTCAGGGTCTTTCGCCGCATCGTTCAGGAAGAAGTCGGGGTCATCACTTTCAAGCGTGATCCAGGCATAGTTCGGACCACGACTCAGCAGAGGCTGATTAATGGTGAACTTGAGTTGCATCGAATCACCGGGCATGATAACGTCGCCGGCATTGGGATCATCAAGAGAGACCCACCAGACGGGCGGAGCCGCAAGGGCGGCGCTGTTGACGACTTCACGAGACGAAACGACTTCTTCAGTCGCGCCGTTGCCGCGAATCATCATGTCCCACTTGCCGGAGGTCAGCTTGTCAGCGATAGAAGACGACGTTGTCAGCAAGTTATTGCTAACGTCTATCGGCTTCGGTGCGAATCCGGGGAGGAACTCTCCGGTCGCGCTGCTCGTATTTACCGCTGTACCGGTGATGTTAAGGGGCAGACAGCCGGTATTCTTGATCAACCAGTTAGAGGTGATAGCAAGAGCCGGGTTGGTGCCGAAGTTAA
>JACRAV010000256.1 GCA_016213305.1 Candidatus Zixiibacteriota bacterium
AGAAGCAGACGGCCGAGTATTTCCGGATCGATCTGGATATGATGAAGGCCAAGCGCAAGACGGCGCGGATTGCCCTGGGGCGCCAGGTAGCCATGTATCTGTCTCGTTCGCTTACTGACAACTCTCTGAAGGCGATCGGGGCGGCTTTTGGCGGACGTGACCATTCCACTGTAATTCATGCCTGCGACCTGGTTTCCCGCCGCATGGCTGGTGATATTACTTTACGCGAGAAAATTGACAAAATATCCGCGGCACTCTTATATTGACAACCTGTTGGTAAAATCGTGAAAAGATGTTGGCAGGATAAGGATTGTCGAGAGACTGTGTATAACACCGTTGGCTCTGTGAGTGCACCGGAGGCGGGTGTGAGTAGAATGCCGGCGCTTGCCCGCGTTCATCCCATTCCCCAACAGTCCCTTAGCCCTACAAAATCACTTTCCAGTATTGTTATACACAAACCCACAGGGCTTATTAATGCTACTTGATATACATAAACCTTTTCGTAGAGAAGAACGTCTGTTGATACCCTTCCGGGGGAGTACAAAGCAATGAAGTTTTCGCTGACCAAGTCTCGTTTAGCCGCCGCTCTGCAATCTATTTTGCAGGTGGTGCCGAGTAAATCAACCCTGCCGATCCTGACGAATATCCTGGTGGAAGCGCTGGAAAACAAACTCAAGATTTCCGCGACCGACCTGGATATTTCGATTACGGTTAGTGTCGAGTGTACCGTGGCCAAGAAGGGTTCGGCAGTTTTACCGGCCCGGATACTTTTTGAGATTATCAAGGAATTGCCGGAATCCGAGATTACGGTCGAGGCGGTGAATTCGCGGGTGGAGATAAAGATACCGAATGGCTCATATAAGATTGCATCTATATCGGCTGAGGACTTCCCGAAACTGCCGGCGGTAAACACAAAAAAGGAAATCCCGGTCCCGGCCAAGGAACTGGTGCAGATGATCAAAAAGACCACCTTCGCCTGTTCGGTGGATGAGACACGACCGGCTCTAAACGGCGTACTGTGGCAAACTAAAGGGGAGCGGATGTACATGGTGGCCACCGACGGCCATCGTTTGGCCCGGACTGCCAGCGATAACACCAAACTGAAAGGGATCAGTCAGGATGTTATCATCCCGCCGAAAGTTCTTAATCTTATCCCGCGATTTGCGGAAAGTGGTGTTGCCGACGTGGGCATTATTTTCGGCGAGAGCAATATCATCTTCACCGTGGGCGAGACGGTGCTGACCTCGCGGCTCATCGAGGGACCATACCCGAACTTTGAGCAGGTTATTCCGGCGCATAATGACAAGAAACTTCAGATAAATAAGGAAGAACTGGCCGGCGCGGTGCGGCGGGTGTCGATCCTGTCAAATACACTGACGCATCAGGTGAAGTTCTCCCTTAAGAAAGACTCGCTGGCTCTTTCGACGAGCAATGCCGATGTCGGCGGCGAAGGGCGTGAATCGCTCGATTGCGAGTACAGCGGCGAGCCGATGGAGATCGGGTACAACGCGACATACATCAATGAAATTCTCTCGAAGCTTGATGGTAATGACGCGGTCTTTGAATTGTCGAGCGCGGTAGCCGCAGGGGTGATTTACAGCCCGGCACTACCGAAGGATGACTATCTCTGTCTGGTTATGCCGCTCCGACTGGCGGAGTAGATGAGTAAAAGAATCTGATGGTGAAGGCCGCCCGGTCCAATGTCGGGCGGCTTTGTTATTCATAAAGCAGGGGATGGTTTAAGTTGCGGGTATTGTCCCTGCAAGGAATCGAGAACAGCGGGATTCAAGCCATTGCGCACGGCCCTGTTGTAGGCCGCGGCGGCGTCGCGGTATCGCTGATGACTGAGATAGTAATCTCCGAGTGTTTTCAAATACTCGGGCGGGGCATCGGGGCGTGAGACAATCTTCTCAAAGTACTCTGCGTATCTGGTCTGGTCGTTCTTTCGACGGTAGAGCTTGCTGAGGCCGACCATCGGCTCGATGGCGGTGGAATCAAGGCGGGTTGCTTCATTCCAGCGTTTCTCCGCCGCGATATTATCACCCAGATAGAAGTGCGCATAGGCGAGATTGGAGACATTCGCGGCATTCAGCTCATTGAGGGCGACGGCGATATTCAAAGCGTACAGGGCGCTGTCATACTGATCCGATAAGAGATAGACATGGCCGAGGTTCCCCCATGCGGTCCAGCTGGTAGGGGTGCGCACTACCGAGCGGCGGACGGCGTTCTCCCAGTCGGATGATGGGATGGACAGGGGTGTACTTTGTTGCGTCGTCGGCGATGATCCGGAGAGGGTGACGGACCCAGCCAGGCAGGCGACAATTTCGGAGGAATCAATTCCATGCGACAGGGCAGAGGTGAAGGTGCGGGCCGCCTCCTGATCGCGGCCCTCGCTCAGCAGGAACGTGATCCATCCGGCAACATATTTGGGAGGAGCATCGGGTCGTTGCGCAATGCGGGAAAAGATATCGGTGAACTTGTCCTCCCGTCCCCATGCTTTGTACAGGTCGGCCATTTGAAGGAGAACCGGAGTTTCGGCGGTATCGACGCTAACGGCGTCAAGGTAGCAGCGTTCGGCCTTTTCAAAGGAGCCGAGACGGTAGAGGCACAGCCCAAGATTGAGCTGGATACGCGGAGAGAACGGATTGAGCGCCGCGGCCATCTGAAGGGAGGTGAACGCGGAATCGTTCTTCAACTCCAGCATGTACAGGACTCCCAGATTGGCCCAGGCGATCCAGGCGGCGGGATTTTTGACGGTCATGCGCCGGAGCGTCTCCTTCCATGCGTCGTGATCCATTGGCATGGCGCCGCCAGGCCCGGCGCTCAGGAGTTCAAGATCGGGGTCGACCGCCTGCCATCTGGTGGCGACCAGACGTGCCGACTCAAAATCCTGACGCGACAGGAAATACTTCTGCAAGATAAATCGGGTCGGGCCGGATTTCACCGGATCCAGATCGCAATACTGCTCGACATGATGAATCATGGGCACAGGTAGGGCAAGACTGACCGCACGGGGAATAAACAGCAGGCCATTGAGAACAATAACGACAAGCATGGTGGCGGAGGAGAATCGCGATGAGCCGGGTTTCAGAAGGATCAGCGCCACAGCCAGTGCGACCGGAACGCCCGCGAAACAAAAGAGGTCCCAGTCTCTGGGCATGCCGAGCTTGGGATCGAAAATGAGAGCCGGGCCGAATGTGCAGAGGATAAGTCCCAGAAGCACCACGGACAGAGAATCGAAGTGAAAAGGTCTTCGCGCGTTTCGGAGTATGGCCACGGTTGCCACCCCGATTGCGGGGAAGGCAATCAGGATCATGTTCACAAGATCGATCAGATGGTCGGCCGAGAACATGGTGTACCCGCCGACGGTAAACTGATTGTGCGCCACCGGGAGCAGGGCGAGCCGAAAGAAGAGCGATCGAACATAGAAAAAGGCAAACACCCCGGCCAGCGCCGCCGCAAGCAGGGTTAGCATGGCAATCCTGACAGAAAGAGAGCGCGAGATGAACCAATTTTCAAGCGGCGTGCCGCGCAGAAGCAAAAACAGTAGCACCGGTGTCAGGACCACGCCGAAGATATGGAAAAAGATTGTCAGGGCCAGCGATGGCACCAGCCAGTACCGGCTGATTTCCTGCCGCGTCACCCTCACGCCGGTGACCGCGAACAGGAAGACCGAAACGACAAAGAAGGCGTAGTTTTCGATATATCCGAAATAGAGGAGCATGTATCCGCCGCCGGCCACCGAGAGCACGAACAGAAGGCGGTCGAGGCGACGCGAGAGGAGTTTCGCGGCCGCCCAAAGGGAAACCGCGAGAAATGCCACCCCGGCCGAGAACGAAATGATCTGGTAGGCGAAGATGGCGTCCGGCTCACCGCGGCTACCGAGCGCTTTGTAGATGAGATACTGGAAGATTGTCCCGCCGAATTCGCGCGGTTTGATTAAGTGATTTTCGCCGGTCATGAGAGAGATGAGCGTGTACCCATCCCCGAGAAAGTGTGTCCGTGCCCGGAGCAGATAGAAGAGCGCCAGCATCACCACGACAAATCCGCCCACCAGCCAACGGTAAGCTCTTGGAGAGACATCATCCTTACCCTTAAGAGTGGTTGAAAGCAGACGGTCGATAACGAACGGAGCGGCGATCCCAATCACCAACAGTCCGAGCTTGACCCCGATCGGAAAATACGCCCACCAGTTGATTCCCCAGACGCGGTATTGGGGGAAGAAAGAGGCGACGAAGAAGGCGGAGAGGGTCAGGTAGTAGGCGATCAGTTCGGGGGTGATAAAGGATTTGCGCACAGGATCATTCTTCATCGTGTCGGCCCATTGAAAGAGGGAAGATAGGATTGTTAAACAGGGAGAGCAAGGGTGAGGGGTGTTGTGTATCCCAAAGCGAGATTACTGAGTCGCGCCTCACCCTTCGACAGGCTCAGGGTGAAGTTGCTCGTCTCAGGGTGAAGTCGCGCCTGGCAACGACGTGACTTTGGTTTTTTCAATGCCTCCTTCGATTGAGTTGAAAATCCAGGATGTCGGGACCACTGGGGTCCCGACCTACAAGACGAAGACGATCATTTCCCCGCTGATTTGAGTCATGTTTTTTCGTACTTTGGGGCATGCAGGTACGGTCGGTCACTATTACCAGCTTCCGCAATTTCGAAGCGTTGACCCAGCAGTTCGCGCCGGGGGTTAATGTCTTTTTCGGGGCCAATGGGTCCGGGAAGACCAATCTGCTCGAGGCGATCTATGCCCTCTGTCTCGGTCGCTCCCAGCGGGGTGTGGCGGATACGGTACTATTGCGCGACGGCGCCGAGGTGTACCGTCTGGCGGGCGAGCTGACCACCGACAGCCGGTCCACTCATGTAGCGGTGGCGTATCAAAAAGGGGGACGGCGGAAGATCACCATTGATGAGGTCCCGGTGCGGCCGGCCGAACTGTTCGAGCGGTTCTGTGCGGTGGCGGCGGGTCCCGAAGACAGCGCGATCTTGTCGGGTGCGCCTTCGCAACGGAGACTGTTTCTGGATTTGCATCTGTCGCAACATTCCCAGACCTATCTGAAGGAGCTGGTTGCGTACCAGCGGGCGCTGGCGCAGAAGAATGCCGCGCTCAAGGGGCGGATGGATGCCTCGCTGTTCGATGACCAGTTGATCGACTACGGCTCGGCCATTACCCTGCGGCGGGCGGCCTTCGTGCGCGAACTTCGCGAGGCCTCGCGGCCATACTATCGTGATATTTCACAGGGGGAAGCGTTTGATATGCAATATTCCCCGGAGCTTGAAACCGATCCGGAGTGTGATGACATCGCGATCATCAAGGCGGCGTTTGTCGAACAGTTGGAGCGCAATCGCGACCGGGAGATGTATCAGAAGACGGCGGTAGTGGGGCCGCATCGCGATGACCTGGCGATCAGCATTGCCGGATTCCCGGCCCGCACCCACGGATCGCAGGGGCAGTGGCGGACGGCGGCGGTGGCTCTCAAGCTGGCGATCTACCGGATGCTCACCGACAAGCGCCGCATGGCCCCCCTGCTGGTTCTGGATGAGATCTTCGCCGAGCTGGATGATTACCGGACGAGTGCGCTTATTTCGGGTTTTTCGGGGTTTGAACAGTTATTTTTGACGACGGCGGTTGAACCGCCCGAACCGCTTCGCACCAACGCGACCAGGTTCAAAATCACAGCCGGCAGAGTGGAAAGAATCGGTTGATGGCAGGATTGAGCGTTATAGAAGTAAGCAAGAGTTTCAACGGCACGCCGGTACTTGATCGGGTGTCGCTGGAGTTGTCAGACAGAGAATTACTGGTACTGCTGGGACCATCAGGTTGCGGCAAATCGACTCTGCTTCGCATTATCGCCGGTCTCGAATCAGCCGACAGCGGCAAGGTGTACTTCGGGGGAAGGCGGGTCGATCAGTTGCGGCCGAAAGATCGAAATGTCGCGCTGGTGTTCCAGAACTATTCGCTCTATCCGCATATGACCGTGGAAAAGAACCTTGGTTTTCCCTTAAGCGTGGCGAAGACGCCGAAAGCGCAAATCAAGGCGCGGGTGGATGAGATCGCGGCGATGCTGGGGTTGTCGGATCGTCTGGGCGACCGTCCGGCGCAACTATCCGGCGGCCAGCGGCAAAGAGTGGCGCTGGGGCGGGCGATGATTCGGAAACCGGCGATTTTTCTTCTGGACGAACCGTTGTCCAATCTGGATGCCGACCTTCGCGTGCGGATGCGACAGGAGATCGTCAAGCTACAACGGCAGGTGGGGGTGGCGATGGTGCATGTGACGCATGACCAGACCGAGGCGCTCACCATGGCCGACCGGGTGGCGCTTCTGCACAAAGGAAGAATTGAGCAGATCGGAACCCCGGAGGAGTTGTACAAGACGCCGGCGACGCTGAACGTGGCGCAGTTTGTGGGCCAGCCGAAGATTAATGCCGTTATGTCGCAGGTTGAGGGTGAGCGGTTACTACCGTTGGGGGTGGCATTGGGCGATCTGGAGCCGGGGGTTGGCGAACAGGTGCGCCGTTTGCAGAAAGTGATTGTCGGAATACGGCCGGAGGCGATTGAGATATCGCCGCAGGGGGTGTTGGCCGGGGAAGTGACCGCCTGCGAGTATATGGGGGATCACTATGTGTTGGAGCTTAAGTATCGGGAGATCACGCTGACCGCCACGACGGTTGCCTCGCCCGAGACGGCGGTGGGGAAGAGTGTGCGGTTTGCGGTGAATGCGAGGGAGGCGCTGGTGTTTGACTGCGAGAATGGCCTGAGGATAAAAGGATAATGAATTGTACCCCACCCAACGGGTGGGGTATCTTATCGTCGAGAATAAAGACCCCACGCGTTGGCTTGGGTACACATGTATCTTGAGGTATTGTCGAGAATAAAGACCCCACGCGTTGGCTTGGGTACACATGTATCTTGAGGTATTGTCGAGAATAAAGACCCCACCCGTTGGGTGGGGTACAAATACAAGAGAAGCAGAAATTATCTTCTCACTCGTCTGCGTACCAGTTATAGCTTGACCATTTCCAATCGGCTGGGTCAGCGACGAGTCCGCGCGCGACCGGATTGAAATGGCAATACTCTACCGCCTGCCAGACTTCGTCTTCACTGCGGCAATTGCGATCAAAACACCGTCGTTGCCAGACCGCGTATTTGACGGTACCGTCGCGCATGACCTCAAGTTCTGGTACAGATTGTGGTCGAACCTCCCGAAGTCGGGCGAGGATTGTCTTTGCAGTTTGACGTTTGAATTCACCTACGAAGAGGCCGAGTTTCATGGTTACCGGCGGAACAAAAACGGCGTGAAGATGATCGGGCATGATAACAAAGGCGAGAATGTCCACGCATTCCGTTCGGCAGATATCAAATAGTTGTTCCTGAACAATGGTGCACAAATCAGAATTCTCGAGAATCGGCAGACGTTTGTGTGTGCAAAATGTGATGAAACGTGCACGACCATCATGATCGTAGTGCTTGAGACGCATAGTCGGTCCTTATTATAAATTGGCAGACTAAGTGGAGCAAGACTGAACCGCCTGGGGAAAAGGGAAGGAGTACCCCGCCCATAGGGGGGCTCCATAGTCATCTCATTTAGAAAGGCGAAAAGACCCCACCCGTTGGGTGGGGTACTCCACCCGCCCCCTCTTTTTCTTGCCAGCCGCCACAGATTTCTGTATAAGACTCCTGTGAAAACGCCCACTCTTCTCAACTGGATCACCCTCTCCCGCGCGGCGCTGGTGCAGAACGTGAAAGCCCTGGCCGGGCTGGCGAAAAGGCGGATACTGGCGCCATCGGTCAAGGCGAACGCCTATGGCCACGGGATCCCGCAAATTGTCTCTATGCTTATCCCGCTCAAGCAGGTCGAGTATCTGGCGGTGCATTCAATAGAAGAGGCGATCGTCTGTCGCGAGCATGGATGGCGGCGGAAGATCATGGTGCTGGGGCCGGTGCATCCGGCGGCGCTCGATCTGGTGCTCGAGTGCGATCTGGAGCCAGTGATTGTCGATCGACAGACTTTGACCACGCTGGGGAAACTCTCGACCCGCCGTCATAAAAAGATTCTCACCCATCTGAAACTGGAAACCGGCACCAACCGTCAGGGGGTCACCGAAAAGGAACTCCCCGGCTTTGCGGCAATTTATAAGCGGTATCCGTTGCTTCGGGCATATGGCGCCTCGACTCATTTCGCCAATATCGAAGATACCACCA
>JACRAV010000255.1 GCA_016213305.1 Candidatus Zixiibacteriota bacterium
ACCCCATGACCGGCGTGACCGGCGGCGGGGTGGAGGCCAGCACGATATCCGGCTTGTCTTTTATCCGGAAGGAGTTGATCAGGCCGGTAATCAGGAAAGTGAGAAATCCGATCATCCGCTTGCCGGGATTCCGATTCGAGGCCGGCAAAACCCAGGTGCGATACACCTTGACCCCTTGCATGTTCTCATAGAAAAAGAAGTGCCCGCGATATTTTTCGGGCATGATGCCATCCGGGTAATTCGGCATACCGGTAAGCACCGATACGGAGTGTCCCTGACCGGCGAAATAGCGAGCGAATTCGTGGAGCCGCCTGACAGCCCCGCGTTCCGGCGGAAAGTGCTGGGTTACTATCAGAATTTTCATATCAATTTACGGAACGTACCGGAATTTGAGCCGATTTGCAAGGCATTTGTTGACTTCGCAACCTTCGTTTTGTCAGCGAGTTAGCCAGCGACAAGCGCCTGTTGACGCGCCGTCCGGCAGGTTCAATTTATAGACGCACAACTTGGCCATTTACCCAGCCGGCGAATTCCGCCGATTTTCTTGTCCCGGCGATTGTCAAAAAGACCGCATTACTTTTGCCGATGAAAGTACCCGATTATCTGATTACTATGTAATCTCTTTCACAAAGTCGGCTGACAAAATGGCGTGGTTTATAACGTACGATTATGTACGTTTTTGTCGGTCGTCTTTTGCAACTCTTGTACTGAAAACAGCTTGACAGCTTAGATTGGACTTTTTATGCTACATTCCCATTGGAAGTAGCTTGGAACATTTAGGGACTTGATAGGTATAATTAGTAGAAACTGACAGGAGGACATGCATGAAGAAACTGGCTCTGTTCGCGGTGATGGTCTTGGCCCTGGTGGCGCTGGTGGCCGGATATGTCGTCGCGCAGGATAAACCGAAGCCGACCTACGTGGGCGCTGACAAGTGCAAGACGTGCCACAAGGATCAGCATGCGTCATGGCTTGAAACCAAACATGCCAAGGCGTTCTCGGTGCTGAAACCCGAAGAACAAAAGAAGCCGGAGTGCGTGAAGTGCCACATCACCGGCGAAACTGCTGAGAAAGTAACTCTCGAAGGCGTGCAGTGCGAGGCGTGCCATGGACCGGGCTCCGAGTACAAGAAGCCGACCATCATGAGCAAGTCGAAGTTTGCGGCCGGCAAGGAAGCGGCGCTCAAGGCCGCCAAGGACGCCGGTTTGGTGATCCCGACCGCCGAAGTTTGCGTCAAGTGCCACACCAAAGAAGGAAACGCGAACTTCAAGGAGTTCGATTTCGAGAAGCGCAAAGGTCTCGTTCACAAGATGACGGCCGCGGCCCCCGCCACGAAATAGAACGCAATTAATTCTGGAATGCACGAGCGGCCCGGTTGGGCCGCTCTTTTTTTGATTAGCCGCGATTGAGCGGAAACGTCCGCACCGACACCCAGTGACCGGCGACCGGCGACACCAGGTCAACCGCCTCGGCCATGAAACTCTCGTCCGGCAGATACGGCACAATCCGCTCTTTCACGAGCATGATCCGGTGGGGAGAAATTTCCTTGGCCACCGTGACATGGGGAATGTATTGCTTGTACGGGATCGGAATGTCAATATGGGCGTGCAGGGTCATGTACAGAGCGCTGAGCGCGGGATTCGGCTTCACCCCCCAGTAGATGATCGGGGCCACCGGGTAAAAATCGCCAATGGATGACAACTCAATTTTGATCGAGTTGACGCCGGCGACCTGCGACGCGATGCTCCGGGCCAACTCCTCCAATGGCCGCGCCGTACGCATTGGGAACACAACGGTGATGTGCGACGGGATGGCGGTGCAATCAGGGTCGTATCTTTCACGATGTGGAGCGACCAGTTCATCAAGATGCGGCGGCAGATAAATGACCACCGCATACGTCTGCGCGCGCGTACGGTCGGTATGTTCAAATGGGGCGGGGGAATCCACGAACGGCGATGCTCCTAACGATAGAAGGTAATTTCAATTCGGCGGTTCTGCGATCGACCCTCGGCTGTGGTGTTGGGCGCAATCTGGTTGTCTTCGCCTTTTCCCACCGCCTTGATTCGCCCGGAAGCCACACCCATGGCGACCAGATAGTCGCGCACCCGTCGCGCCCGCTTCTCAGAGAGCTTTTGATTGGCATCCGGCAGACCGATATTGTCGGTGTATCCGACCACGTCGAGTTTCACTTCCGGCACCAGCAATAAGATTCCCGCGATCTTCTTCAGGCGGTCTTTGGTCTTGAGGTCGATCTCGAACGAACCGGGTAGGTAGTCGATGCGCAAAATCATCGGCTTGGAGAACATCGAGAGATCGATACATCCGTACCGATCGACCGGCACGGCTATCGGCGAGTCGGGGCAGTCATCGACGCCGTCGGGCACACCGTCGCCGTCGGAGTCAACCGGGCACCCGTCATCCGACACCAGGGCGCCGGTCGGCGTGCCGGGGCAGTGATCGAGATAGTCAGACACACCGTCGTGATCGGCGTCCGCCGGACACCCGTTCACATCGACAAAGCCGACCGCTTCTCGGAAAGTTCCCGGACAATCATCGTAGGCATCGACGACGCCGTCGCGATCGGAGTCGGTAAGCAGGGCCGGGTCCAATTGTCCCTGGCCTTTGGTGCGGGATTTGGCAGGCGATTTGGGGACGCCCCATGCAGAATCGGACGGCCATCGGACATCACCGACTTTTCCAAAATGCAGTTGCAGGCCGGCCCGGGCGGTGATGATCCACCGATCGCGCGCCGTCTGGACGGCCGGAGCAAACTCCGCGCCGGCGCCGGTCAGGTATGTTCCTCCGGCCGACAGGGAGAACCGAAGGGTGCGCGACAGGCGACTGCTGATACCGAGCGACCCGCCCACCGTCAACTCGGACGAGGCCAGAGGCGTATTTTCATTGTGGGCACCGCGTACATGAACGGTGGTGTCGCCGACCGGGTCATCCACACGCCACATCATCAGCCCTGCATCGAGCGAGAGCGACAGGTTGACGCGCGATCTGGAATCCAGCAAATACCGCCCCAATGACACCCCGATACGTCGGGATCGGAAGCGGAGCGGGGCATTGTTTCGAATCGCCTCGATGACACTGGTCGAATCTTTCCCCTCGTCGTTCTTCGATGAGAAGCGGGTGTAGTCGAAACCGACAAACCAGCGACCGCCGGGATGATATCTCACTTCGCCGCCGAGCAAGAGAGCATTCTTGAAGGCAAAGAAGTTCCCACCCGATATCATCGCCTCGCCGCCGTACAGTCCCAGGGCATACCGATACTCTTGCGAGCGAACCGTATCAGCGCCCAGAAGGGCCAGCGCCAGAACCGCTATGTGAAGTGGGCGACGCATCTCCGACACTCAATACAACTGCTTGATGTTTACGCCCGTGTAGTATAGCGAGAGTATCCTGTCAAAGCTGTACCCCTGGCGCGACAGCCCGATCGCCCCGCACTGGCACATTCCCACCCCGTGACCGTACCCCCGGCCATTGACGGTGATTTGCGTGGCAACCCCCTCCGCCGTATGTTCGACATCCACCGTGAACCGATCCGACGGAAGAATCAGACTGGGGTTCGAATTCCGGCCAAAGACCCAGCGAATACGATCTTTGTAAAAATGGTAGGCATCGTCTTCGGTACGGATCGATATCTTGGCCACTCGTCCGCCGACCGTGCGCTGGTCCACCGCGACGGCGAGAATGCGTCCCAGATGAATCTCCCGCCCCTTTTCCGTCGTCAGATACTGCTCGATCCGGGCGCGCAATTGCGGCTCGGTATAGGTTTCCTGCCAGTCGAAGTATTTGGACCAGGAGCAGGCGGAACTGTCGTCAATGGATTTCAGATATGGAAGTTCCTTCTTGTCCCAGACCGCCTCAATATTGTCGGTCATCCCGCCGCAGGTGGAATGATAGTAAGCGGTGATGAAATCGTCATGGAACATGGCGACCCGGCCGACGGTTTCATCGACCGCCCGATTGACCAGCTTGACTTCGGCATCGGCTCCCTCATACACCTGATCGGTCACGCCCGCCTTCATATCGTACGGTTCTTCGCCATACTGTCTCAGATGCGCCATGGTGTAGGTGCGGGCGGCCACGGCCTGCGCTTTGATGGCCTCAATCTCCTCGTCGATGCGCGGCCCGATTTCCGGCGGCACAACTCCCCGAAGATAGTCTTCCATGTAGAGGATGTTGACCACCTGAAGGGCCTGTCCGTTCCGGAGAATTTTTATTATTCCCCGGTACCGCTTGTCTCCCAGTCGCAGGCAATTGTCGGTACCGCGCGGGATGATGTTGATTTCGTCCATTCCGGAGGCGATTTCATCCTGTCGAAAGTTTTCAACCAGGAGTCGGCCGTCCTCAAGACTGATATTCACCGGCCGGCCTGAGAAGTACACCTCCTGCG
>JACRAV010000259.1 GCA_016213305.1 Candidatus Zixiibacteriota bacterium
GATTGACCAGAATCTTAATGACATTGGCGGGCAACGTTGTCGACGCCGACAAGTCGCTGACCAGAGCTGGATCGGGCTCCGGAGCCACCACCCATCGCGGGGCGGACGTCTTGTGCGCCCAGATCATATGTACATAGCCTCCATCGCTGGAAAGCTACGGAAAGCAGGGATGTAAGCCGAGTTCTGTCGACTCCGCGTGAACGAAGCGAACAGTCATTTATCTTGGCGATCGGTTACCCGATGGCTCATGCGGCCCACCCGGGAATCAAACGGAGCGAATCAACTCCTCTTCCCTTATTTGGCCTTGCTCCGGGCGGGGTTTACCCGCTGGGACCGTTACCGGCCACAGCCGTGGTCTCTTACACCACGTTTTCACCCTTACCCCGCTTGCGCGAGGCGGTATAGTTCTCTGCGGCACTTTCCGTCGGATCACTCCGCCCCGGTGTTACCGGGCGCCCTGATTCTCTGGAGCTCGGACTTTCCTCACAATAAACTGTGGTTTACTGCGCGACTGTTCTCCCTGCTTTCGGTGGCTTTCGATTTATATAACAACACAACAACAACAAACTTTCAAGTATGCTCAGTCACCCTAATCTACACCATCCGGCGGTAATTAGGCGACTCTTTTGTTATCGGTACGGAATGGGGATGTGATTCGATCACCCCGGCGCTGGTAATCCGTACCATTTTTGACTCTTTTCGCAACAGGGTCAGGTTGGCCGCCCCACACAGGCCCATACCGGCCTTGAGGCCCCCGACCAGCTGGTACACCACTTCCGACAGGAGTCCCCGGTACGGCACCCGGCCTTCGACCCCCTCCGGCACAAACTTGCCGATTTCGTCGGCGCTGTCCTGGAAATACCGGTCGGCGCTCCCCTGTCGCATAGCCCCTACCGACCCCATTCCCCTGTACACTTTAAATGAACGCCCTTCCAACAACATGGTTTCGCCGGGAGACTCCTCAACCCCGGCAAACAGCGATCCAAGCATAACCGCGCTGGCGCCGCAAGCCAGGGCCTTGGTAATATCTCCTGAATAGCGAATACCGCCATCGGCGATGATCGGAGTACAGGTTCGATGAGACGCATCAAAAGCGTTCAAAATGGCGGTCACCTGCGGCATGCCGGCGCCGGTCACCACCCGCGTGGTGCAAATCGAACCGGGGCCAATACCAATTTTCACGCAATCAGCGCCGGCATCGATTAATGCCCGCGTACCGTCCCCGGTGGCCACATTGCCACCCATGACGGGAATGTTGGGGAGGAGTTTCTTGAGTTGTTTGACCGCCCCAAGCACCCCCTCGGAATGTCCGTGCGACGAATCAACCGCGAACATATCCACTCCCGCGGCGGCCAGAAGTTCGGCGCGCTTCTGAAGATCGGCTCCCACCCCCAGGGCGGCCGCCACCCGGAGACGTCCACGGTCATCCTTGCAGGCATCGGGGTACTGAATCTTCTTCATGATATCCTTGACCGTGATCATTCCCTTGAGCATGAAATGGTCGTCCACGATCAACAGCTTTTCGATGCGATGCTTGTGTAAAATTTCGCGGGCCGTATCCAGATCGGTCCCCTGCTTGACGGTAACCAAATTCTCTTTGGTCATCACCGCGCCAATCAAGGCCGAATAGTCTTTTTCAAAGCGAAGGTCGCGGTTGGTGAGAATCCCCACCAGCTTGCCGTTTTCGGTGATCGGGATACCCGACACCGAGAACTGTTGCATCACCGCGCGGGCCTCGCCGATCGTCTTAGTGGGCGGCAGAGTGATCGGATCGACTATCATCCCCGATTCGGAGCGCTTGACCTTGTCAACCTCGGCGGCCTGAAGTTCGGGGGTCATATTCTTGTGCACCACCCCCAGCCCGCCCTGGCGAGCCAGCGCGATGGCCAGTCGCGCTTCGGTGACCGTGTCCATCGCCGCCGACACCATCGGGATGTTCAGCCGGATTCCCGGCGCCAGCGTGGTAGTGACATCAACATCCTTCGGCAGAACCGAGGAATGGGCCGGCACCAGCAGGACATCGTCGAACGTCAGCGCTATGTCGTCAAGAATCTTTGCCATATCGTATCTCTCTAACGCCGTACCCGGTCGGGGGGTTCATTCTCATATCCTGTCAATTCGATTCGGCGTCGTCCCAGTACAACAGACTGCCGCAATTGTCGCAGGCGGTGATCTGGTCGCCGCGCTTGATTTCCTGTACTTTCTTGGGGGTGAGCGCTTTGAAGCAGGACGAACAGGCCCGCTTGCGCACATTCACCACCACCCGGCCGCCTTTCCCCTTCCGAACTCGCTCATATGTCGACAAAATGGGACGGGAAATCGCCGCCACAATCTCCTGCCGGGTCAAAATCTTCCCGGACACTTTCGAGCCGATCGAGTCAATTTTCTCCTGCAGAATCTGCAGTTGGCGGGAGTTGTTTTCCCTGATTTGCGCCTCACGCTCCTGCACCGTGACAATTTCCTTTTCCAGATTGGTCAAAAGGTTCATCGTCTCCAACAGCTCCGTTTCGCGCGCCGAGATCGCCCCCTTGATGGCGTCGATTTCGGCCACCAGCGCGTCGTATTCCTTGTTCGTCTTGATCGACATCATCTGTTGCTGGTACTTGGCCAGTTCGCCTTCCTTTGCCTTGACCTCCAGTTCGAGATGTTTCTGGCGGACCTTTGCCTCGGAAATCTGCTGGGTGGTCTCGGTCAGCTTGCGGGTGGCTTCCTGTATCTCGCGGTTGAGGTTCTCCATCATGTCCGGAAGATATTCCTTCGACCGCTCGAGTTCCCCCAGGTCGTAATCAATCACCTGAAGCTTGAGAAGCATTTCGAGATCACGTTGCATATACGTTCAATCCTCCTTGGTACTTTCCTGGTCGAAACAAAAAACGCATTCTCCGGTTAAGGGGGAGAATGCGTGGGATGCCCGTTCGTTCGGCCACCGCTTGCCCGTCTTCAGGCGCAAATCAGCGAACCGTCGGTAATGGCGATACAAGCAAATCATCGGTCAATTACATGGGCAATACTGGACTCGAACCAGTGACCTCTCGGATGTGAACCGAACGCTCTAACCAGCTGAGCTAATTGCCCGGGTTTCCTTTCGTAACAACAACCTGGGCCCTGTAGGGCTCGAACCTACGACCCGTTGATTATGAGTCAACTGCTCTAACCAGCTGAGCTAAGGGCCCGAACCACTAGAGTTTCATAGTATAACCACCAACTACCCCTCCGGTCAAGGATGTTCTGACAAAGACTCAAATGACTTTCACCGGCCCGCTGACGCGACCGGTCAACCCGAAGTAAGGTCGTGTAATATAATGAGTTGCAATCCCTATGGCCGCTTGACGACAACCATCGTCAGATCGTCAAAAATATGGTCTGCCGAACAAAAGCCGGTCACCGCCGAATAGATTGCGTCCTGTATCTGGTGTACCGAGCGGGCCCGGTTGGCCTTGATAACCTCCACCAGTCGCTCAACTCCGTACTCCTGCCCGGCTTCATCGAACACTTCGGTCACGCCATCAGTGTACAATACTATAGTATCGCCCGGATTGACCACAATAGCCCGTTCCTCATAGACCGCATCCTTGGTCACCCCCAGAATCGGGCCGCCGTCGCTCAAAAGCTCGACCGACCCGTTGGCCCGGAGCATGATAGGCGGATTGTGCCCGCAATTGCTGAAGGTGAAAATATGATTGCGGGCGTCGAGTACGCCATACACCGCCGTGACATAATTCCCCGGGTCGAGCGATTCCCACAACAGCGAATTGACTTTGGCGCAAATGGTCCGAATCGAGTAGTTGTTTCGTATTTCGGCAATGAGCGAGGCCCGAAATGAGGCCATGATCAGCGCCGCCGGCATCCCTTTGCCGGAAACGTCGCCGATCGCGATGCCCGTATGACTGCCGACGATCGGGATGAAATCGTAGTAATCGCCGCCGACCTCCCCCGATGAAACATTGCGTCCCGTGACTTCATACCCGGTAATTTTAGGGTCCTTTTGCGGCAGAAAGCTCTGCTGGATCGCCCGCGCAATATTGAGTTGCTCTTCGAGTTGCTTGGCGCCCAGCATGCGCGCGTGGAGGCGGGCACGTTCGATCGAGATCGCCGCTTGCGAGGCGAAAGCGGTAAGCAGTTTCAGGTCACGACTGCTGTACGCATCGAGTCCGTTCGATGCCAGATTCAGCACCCCGACCATCCGGTCATCGACTTTGATCGGCGCCGCCACCTCGCTCTTCGTCCCGACATGCGCCTCGACATAATGAGGATCAACCGACACATCGGGCACTATCACCCCGGCTCCGGTGGTGGCCACATGGCCGATCAATCCCTGCCCGATCTTGAGCTTTACTTTTTCATCTTGATCGTCCGGATATCCGATCGTGTACAACGCCCGCAACTGCTTCTCTTCCGGGTCGATCAGAAATACGCCGCCGGCATCGTACGGCACCACCCTCTGCAGAGAATCCAGTATGACGTGCAATACCTCGTCGAGATCAAGCGATTTGGATAAGCTGATACCGACCTCGTAAAGCGTGTTCTTCTCCAACGCCTCGCGCTTCAGTTCGCGGTACAGGTGGGCGTTGTCGATCGCCACCGCGATCTGGTTGTTCAGACCGGTGAGAATATCCAGATCGGAGGGTGAGAACCCGCCGTCGTTCTTGTTGAACGCCTCGACTACGCCGATCATTTTCCCCTTGCCGATCAGCGGCACCGACACGATCGACCGGATATCGAGCGCGGCGCGACGGGCAATCTCGGCGTCGGAACGGGGATCGTTGCGGGCGTCGTTGACGATAAGCGGTTCCTTGAACTGGGCCACCCAGCTGAACACTCCCGGCCCCAGTTCGCGCTGGAACTCGATCACTTTCTGGTCGGCGGCTTTCATGAGACGCATCTTCATATCGGTGCGGTCATGATCGATCCGGAAGACCAGCGCCGCCTCGGCGTTGACCGCCGTCAGGACCAGTCGCAGGACGAGGTGCATTAGTTCTTCGTAGTCGTTGGTATCGTTGAACATCCGGGCGGCTTCGAGGAGAAGCTTTTCGGTGCGGGTGTAGCCGGCGTTTTGGTGCATATGCGGGGGTAAGGTACAGGATGCGGGTGGATTGTCAATCAGATTAGACTTGAAGGTGATTGACGGTCGGAACGCGCCGGAACCACCGGCCCTACTGCGGCTTAATCCAGAACACCGAAGAATCGTCGGTGAACATGCCGGTGTACCACGATACGCTTGAGTCGATGGTACCAACAAGGTCCGCCTGATAATCAACCGGATTCAGAAATATCTGCGCGTATTTCGGACGGCCGGACTGATTTTTGCCGGGAATTTCCTGCCAGCAGGAGAACCTGAAAAGATTTTTGGCCAGATACCCCAGGTATGACATCCGATTCTCGGATACACCGTTGAGATTGATGCCGGCCGGAACAACGATGGAATCGCCGTTGGCCATGGTCTGTCGCAATTCCATCGGGCTGAGGTAATTACGCGCGGTGTCTTGAAAGCAGGCGTCGTGTGTCGGGTCAATCAACACCCACTTATTTCGAGCGGACGAGTACACGATGTTGACCGAGTGACATTCCTGATCGGCAGTATCATACGGTCGACAGATCAGTTGACGGGCTTTGAAACCCTCTGCCAACAACAACGTAGTCAGCATGCCGGCCATTCCGCCACAATTGGCGGTTTTCCCTTCGCGCGTACAGGCCACCAGCATATCGCGCGAGTTCGCGGTCTTGGGATTGTCTTTGCTTCCATCCCAGCGGGCGTTTTCATGCAACCAGTGCATTAATCTCAGAGCCCTCGCAATATCATCGCCTGCGCCGGCGATACTATCCAGAGCAAACTCCCGCCGCACAAGAGCGAGTGTGCTGTCCGAGGGGCTCTCATACGTGAAAGCGGGCAGACCGGGCGGCACTGTCGACCCGAACTGGTGATGCCGCCGCAAGAGTGCGGCCCTTGCCGGAAACGAGGCCTCATCGGTGCTCCAGCGAGGCAAGAAGACTTCATGTATCGTATCGGAGCGCCACAGTATCAGAAACTCAAATGGCTCGGATCCCAGCTTGACCACGAGCGTGTCGTTGGTGCCGATGACCGTGATAGCATCAGTCGTGCCGAAACCAGTCGTATCGGGAGAACGAAGCTGTTTCAACGATGCTGGGAATCTCTGCCCGCCGACCACAATCCAGATTGTATCCGCCGCGACCCGCACCGTGGGAACGCTGGGCAGGTCAGTAGACGAGTTCGCTTCGCCGACTGACCGGAGAATTATAGTCGACAACGTAAGCAACCAACAGACAACCGAAAGAGTTACGGTTCGCACAGTTCCTCCAGCAGTGGTTACGATGTCCCTGCCGGCATCAACATAAAAAGACAGTGCTATCCACACAAGCTCAATCCAATGGGTGTACTCCGTCGTTGCCCGGAGCGACGCCGTGGGTGCGACGAAGCAATCTCGCTTCGCCCCCCTCACAACCACAAATGCCTGTCCAGCGACCGGTAATGCACCGCCTCCGCTACATGCCCCATCTCGATCGTATCCGATCCCGCCAGATCCGCAATCGTCCGCGACACCTTCAGAATCCGATCATACGCCCGCGCCGACAACCCCTGCTTCTTTATCGCCAACCCCAGCAATGCCTGCGATTTCTCATCGATCACACAGAACCTCCGGATATCCCGCGACTCCATCTGCGCGTTCGAAAATATCCCCTTCTCATCCTTGAACCGGTACAACTGTCTCTGCCGCGCCTCGTTCACCCGGTGACGGATCGCCTCCGACGTCTCTCCCTTCGATTCGCCCGACAAATCCTTGAACTTCACCGATGGCACCGTGATATGGATGTCAATCCGGTCCATCAGCGGCCCCGAAATGCGCGACATATACCGCTGGATTTCCGCCGACGAACAATTGCACTCGTGGGTCGGGTCGCCGTGATACCCGCACGGACACGGGTTCATCGCCGCCACCAGCGTGAACCGCGCCGGGTAGGTGAGCGTGGTAATCGCGCGGGAAATTGTTACATGGTGATCTTCCATCGGTTGCCGGAGCATTTCCAGAATATCTTTCTTGAATTCCGGCAGTTCGTCGAGAAACAGCACGCCGTGGTGGGCCAGCGAGACCTCGCCCGGTTTTGGAATCGACCCGCCGCCGACCAGTCCGGCGTACGAAACCGTGTGGTGGGGCGCCCGGAACGGTCGCGTGGCCACCATGCCCGCCCCTTTGGCCAGGCGTCCCGCAACTGAGTGGATTTTCGTCGTTTCGAGCGCCTCCGCCACAGTCATATCCGGCAAAATGGTCGAGACCCGCCGCGCCAGCATCGTCTTCCCCGACCCCGGCGGACCAATCATGATGATATTGTGCCCCCCCGCCGCAGACACTTCGAGCGCCCGCTTGGCCGACTCCTGCCCTTTCACATCCGAAAAATCGACCAGATACCGCCGGGCCTGCTCGAATACATCCTCAATATTAATCGTGAACGGCTCAATCGTTGACACATCCTCCAGAAAATGTATCGCCTGCTTGAGCGAATGAACCGGATATACCGGCACCGTCCCGGCGATCGCCGCCTCGCGGGCATTCTCGTGCGGCACCAGCAGTCCTTTGACGCCATTGTTCGGTTTCAGATGCATGGCCATCGGAAGCACCCCCGGCACCGCCCGCACCGCGCCATCGAGGGACAATTCCCCCAGCATGACAAAATCGTCGCACCGGTCGCGAAGAATCTGCCCGGTGGCCGACAAAATGGCGACCGCAATCGGCAGGTCGAACGCCGACCCCTCCTTTTTGATATCCGCCGGCGCCAGATTGACCGTGATCTTCTTGGCCGGAAAGACAAAGTCCGAGTTTTTGATCGCCGCCGTTACCCGTTCCTTCGATTCCCGCACCGCGCCGTCGGGCAATCCGACTGTGATAAACAGCGGAAGTTGCTGTTGGATGTCGGTCTCGACTTCGACCGTGTACGCCTCCACGCCGAGCGTGGCCGATGAGAGGGTCTTCGAGAGCATCTCTTGTAAAGCTCCTTTCTGTGACAGCTACCGGCTCAC
>JACRAV010000257.1 GCA_016213305.1 Candidatus Zixiibacteriota bacterium
CGGTCTGGCCCCGCGCGTAGAACGTCCGGCGGACTTTCGTTCCTCCGAACGAACGGTTGGCCAGATGTCCGTCGTACTCGCGCGCAAACGGCACCCCCTGGGCCACGCATTGATCGATGATATTGACCGACACCTGCGCCAATCGATAGACGTTGGCTTCGCGGGCGCGGAAATCGCCGCCTTTGATGGTGTCGTAGAACAATCGGTAGACCGAGTCGCCGTCATTCTGATAATTCTTGGCGGCATTGATGCCACCCTGGGCGGCGATGGAGTGGGCGCGGCGGGGAGAGTCCTGATAGCAGAAACATTTTACTTTATAGCCCAGTTCCGCTAATGATGCGGCGGCAGAAGCTCCTGCCAGCCCTGACCCGACCACGATAACTTCATATTTGCGCTTGTTGGCCGGGTTGATCAGTTTGATCTCGGCGCGGTGCTTGTCCCATTTCTGCTCGATCGGACCGGAGGGACATCTGGATTCGAGTTTCATATCAGTTCCCTCCCGTCAGTGGTTGCAGATATCCGGCAAGAACCGCGACCGGTACCGCGGAGAATCCCAGAAAGACGATCGTGGAAATCCCGACGGAAATTATTCGGAACCATCGTTCGGTGTCCCGGTTGTTCCAGCCGATCGACTGGAACATGCTGGCGATACCGTGACTCAGATGGTAGCAGACCAGGCCGACCGAGATCAAGTACATAACGGCGACCGGAACGCTCTGGAATCCGAGAATGACCATCGAGTAGGTATCGTGCCGTCCCTGCGCGTCGGTAAGATGTTCAAAGGCGGGATTGACGGTGGTGGCGGTGAAGTGGAGAATGTGGTAAACCACAAACGCGAAGATTGTCAGTCCGGTCCAGATCATGGTCCGCGAGGCCAGAGTGGCCTTGACGGTGTTTTTCCGTTCGTACGCGACCGGTCGGGCGGCCAGGTTTTCCAGCTTGAGTTGTGCTCCCAGCCAGATATGCAGGCCGAAGGCGACAATCAGCGCCGAACGCACCACCCACAGCAGGGCGGGGTACATATGCAACGCTTTGGCGTAGGCGTTGATTTGATCCGGCCCGATAAAGATTTGAAGATTCCCCAGCATGTGTCCGATGATGTAGCCAAAGGCCACAAATCCGGTGATCGCCATCAGGATTTTTTTTCCTACGGAGGAGCCAACAAGCTGGGCGGGAACAGTTGAAGAAGTCTTTGAAGTCATCACAGCATCCATATCCATGCCCTTTCAGCGAGCCGACAGTATAGAGCCGGTAACCCCGGCAGTCAAACGAAAAGTGACTTTGTCGATAACTACTCAACATGCAAGCGTTTCCGGCGAGAAAACAGGTTCAAACAAATCAATTTCGGGAGTGTATAACGAATTGGTCGTCCGTGCGCTGAGTTTGACAGGTTGACAAGAGAGGATTGGTAGTCTATTATAGACCGGCCGCGTGAGAATCGAAACTATACTGCGAAGTCATATATTGGAGGAAGAGAAACAGATGATGAAATCAATCGTTATGGCGTGTGCGGCGCTGATCCTGCCGGCTGTTTCGGCCGGCGCGGCGGGCGTGGCCATGAAAATTTCCGGCCCGGGTGCGGTCAATGACAGCACGATCAAGGCCGGCGAAAAGGTGTCGTTCGACCTGTACTTTGCGACCGACAAGGAACTCAAGGGTTTTTCAGCCGGGTTCCGCTTCTTTTCGACCGACATCAAGAAGATGACCCATGTGTCGGACACCGCCAAGGGACTGTCAAAGGCGGGCGATATTCGGGGGTTCAACGGATGGAACGACAAGTCGCTCTGGGACTTTCTGAACATGGCGGTGCCGAAAAACTGGGAGGGCGACCTTCCGGATACGATCGGATTCATCGCGGCGGTGGCCAAGAAAGTCTATGCGCCTCACAAGGAAATGAAGGTTGCCTCGATCACGGCCATTTTCTCGGAACCCGGGACGCTCATGGTTGATTCGACCTTTTACCCTCCGGGTGGATCGTGGAAGATTATTCTGGCCGACAAAAAGGATGCTTTCCCGACGTGGCAAGGTCCGTACAAGTGGAAGGTCGTGAAATAGTCACGGTCACAAGCCCGCCGCGAGGCGGGCTTTTTCATAAGATGAACAGCCGTTCAAAAAATATGCGGAGATGGCATCTTGGAGCAGGTCCACTGTTGGTTTTCGCGATGGTCGTCAACATCCAGTCCGCTCCGCAAGAACCGGTTCCGGCGGTGATGGATTTGACCGTCGCGGATTCAGCGCGGTATTCGATCCGAATCGAGCGGTGTACGGCGGCGCCTACTAATGTGCTGGATACACTCGATGTGACGATCGAATCATTCGGTCATCGATTTGCCGCCTGTCAGCTCAAATTCGGGACGAACAGTCAGGCGGTCGATATCATTGCCGTACTCAAGGGAGAGATTATCGATTCCTGCAAGTGGGAGTATTTTCGGGCCGAGCGGATTGACACCCGGGGGAAATCGAACGCTCCCCGGACGCTCTGGTCGGTGACGGCGCTGTCCCAGTTTATGCCGGACTCGGTGAAACCCGTATGCCTGGGATTTGACAGGAGTGGAACAATCGTGCGATTGGTGGTGGCGGGAGCGCCGAACGTGACTATCCGCGACAGCGTGGCGCCGATATTCTTCTGGTGGGAAGACTGCCGGGATAATACGGTCTCCGATACAACGGGGAATCTTTTGTACGTGTCCAGCCAGGTTCAGGACAGTCTTGATTCCGGCCGGATGGACACGACCCGGGCCTTTCCCACGCGACTTGGAACGCCGGACCAGTGCATCAAGGCGCGTCTCGCCAACCACCCACAGCGGCGGATCGAGTTTCGCAACGGCGGACTTCGCTTCGAAGCCAAGCTTCCTCCCCTGAAAGATTCGGTTGAGACTTCAACGGAGACCAGATAGGTCGGCTGAGCGTTGCCCGTAACCGGTTGTCGGCAGGCGCTTTGAACGCCTGCCTTTGTCATTGACATTTGGTCCCCGCGACATAGATTGCTCCGACAAAATAGTGAGGATTGATCTGATTGGGTCGAAGGTACCGATATGCGTTTATATGAATTTGAAGGCAAGGAACTATTTCGAAAGTTCAAGATACCTGTCCCCGATGGACGACTGGTCTGGTCGGCGGTTGAGGCGGAGCTGGCGGTCGCCAAAATGGCCGAGGGCGCGATTCTCAAATCGCAGGTCCTGACCGGGGGACGGGGGAAAGCCGGCGGAATCAAATTGGTATCATCGCCGGCCGAGGCGAAAACAACCGCCGACGCGCTGTTCAAGTTGCGGATTAAGGGATTTCCGGTGGAACGACTGCTGGTGGAACCGAAGCTGGCGATTAAGAAAGAGTTCTATATCGGCGTGACGATCGACCGCGCCAACTACAAGATCGTGGTGATTGCGTCGGGCGAGGGAGGCGTTGATATCGAAGAGACGGCGGCGAATCATCCAGACAAAATCGTGCGCCACTCGCTGGGGGTCGAAGATGAACTGTTCACTTATGACGCCATCACGATCGCCAAGAAGATCGGCGTTCCGCAGGAACTGATCAAAGACGCGAGCGCGATTATCGTGGGACTTTACCGTCTGTTTCGCAAGTACGACGCCAAGATGGCCGAGGTCAATCCGCTGGTCCTGACGCAGGAAGGAAAGCTGATCGCGGCCGACAGCCGGATATCGCTCGATGACGACGCGCTGTTCCGTCATCCGGAACTGGCCGAGATGGGGATCGAGGCACGTCACGAGGAAGGGGAACTTACTCCGCGCGAGAAACAGGCGACCGAGTGGGGGATTCCGTATCTCGACCTGGATGGTGATATCGGGATGTTTCCGGGCGGGGCCGGATTCGGAATTATGGGAAACGATTTCATTCATTACTATGGCGGCAAGCCGGCCAATTTTATGGATTCCGGCGGCGGCCCCACTCCGGAACGTCTGGCGCAGATGCTGGTGCTTCTCGACGACAACCCGCAGGTGAAAGCGATTTTTGGCGCGCGGTTCGGCGGAATAAGCCGGTGCGATGATTTTGCGCGCGGGGTGGTCATCTTCCTCAAGAATCACGGCCTCTCCAAGCCGATGGTGGTCCGGATGACCGGAAATATGTGGGAGGAAGGGCTGAAGATTTTCGCCGTTGCCAAGAATGAGAATCCCCAGCTGTTTGCCAAGATCGAGTTTCACGGGATCGAGACCCCCATTGAGGAAATATCCAAACGGGCGGTTGAACTGGCCCGGCAGGAAGGGGGGCGCTAATGGCGATCCTGGTGAATAAACAGAGCCGGGTTATGGTGCAAGGGATCACCGGCGGAGCGGGGAAGTTCCACACCGAGAGAATGATCGCGTATGGAACCAGCATTGTCGGCGGGACATCTCCTGGCAAGGGAGGCGCGAAAGTTTGCGAGCGGCCGGTGTTCGACACGGTCGGCGAGTGTGTCAAGGCGACCGGGGCCGATGTGTCGGTCATATTTCTTCCGGCGCCGGCGGTAAAAGAGGCGTGTATCGAAGCGATTCGCGCGGGGATAAAGTTTCTGGTAGTCATCCCGGAGCATATTCCTATTCACGACATGCTCTGGGTGCGCAAGGAGGCGCTGGCGCACGGCGCGACGGTTATCGGCGGAAACACGGCGGGAATTATCACGCCGGGTGAGGCGAATCTTGGGATCATGCCGGATATCGCGTTCACGCCGGGACGGGTCGGGACGGTCTCGCGTTCCGGGTCAATCACCTATTATGTTGCCGACACGCTGACTCGGACCGGATACGGCCAGACCACCTGTGTGGGGCTGGGCGGCGATCCGGTGCTCGGATCAACTTTCAATGAGATTCTCTGGAAGTTCGAAGAGGA
>JACRAV010000258.1 GCA_016213305.1 Candidatus Zixiibacteriota bacterium
AATTTTGATGGCCGTGCCATCATCATTGGGTATGTCCGCAAGCATCAGATCCGATGCCGGTCGCGGCGCGCCATGCCCCATAAATGTCGGCGGCGTGGAAGTGGCGGGGGATTTGGAAGTGTCGGCGGGAGCGGGGTCGGACCAGGCACCGGTCGCGAGTGACAGACAAAGCGTCAGGACACAAGCCGTTACGGTCAGCGCTTTGGATGTCATCGGCCGGGGTCGTCCTGTCTCGATCATCAGCTTCCTACAAAAACGCCGGTCATCCGGCGGATTTATCTCAAAATTCCGATCATCTGCATAGACGTCGCCGCAGAACCCATGATGCAAACGTTTTTCAGTTTAGCGCGTTGTCGGTCCCGTTCCGACACGGGGCGCCATCGGGTGGAGGCACGTCGCAGTCGAGTGACGATACACCGCCGCGTAAGTCAAGTCAAGGCAAAAAGAAAGCCCGGCCGGCGGCGACCGTTTTGATCCGGTGCATCCACCGCCAAGTTTTGTGCGCGGCACGTATCCCACGTGCCCGCCGGTTGGGGCAGGCAGGATGCCTGCCGCCCACAAGATTGGGTTCGTTTACATCGTGCCGTCAGGCCTCCCGGCCTGACGGCCTTCAAATTGGGTTCGATTTGCGCGGCATTTTCGTTCTTCCGGTCGTATCGTCGCGTCGAGCGTAGTCGAGACGTGCGTATCTTCCCCCCAAAAGAGTAAGACTGGATTCCGGCCGTCGCCGGAATGACAATAACATGCTCATCTATATAATTGGGACGGGGGATGAATCACCGTCGAGTTGATAGTAAAATTGATCAGATAACACGGAGTATTGTGGTCGGCGGACAATCCAGTCCGCCGACAAGGAGGGGGTATAGATGCGATACAGCAAGGCAAACAAGTGTACGGAACCCAGAGCAAGCTCTGGGCCACAAGGACAAGAGAAGATGAAGAGAGAGAGTCAGTGAGTTGGGCCACCGGTCCGATGTTCACTCTTGGCGCCCTGGCGCCATCAAGGTCCCTCGGGGAAAACGGTACGAGATCAACCTGCGAACACGATCCCCCCCCCACCCGCTTAACAATGAATCCCTGACTATTCCTACCCCCGCCACAAACCAATAATCTTCACTAAGATAGATGTTCAGAGAGCGGTGGTGCCGATGTACACGGATTGCTTTTCGCAAACCGACAGCGGGCTCTGATATTTGCTCAGTCCCAACAACAGTGTACGTGTCGACTGGGAAAGGCATCGTATCTGCCCATAGATTGCCGCTGTCAAATGGAAGCACGAACATGTCCCGCACGTTCGTAAATATCGGATTCCAGGCCGACGCTGGTGAGAAGATAACAGTGTCACCAGTTATCCTCCGATAATGCAAGGCCGTTGAACCACGATAACTTGAGGAGTCACGAAACTCGGAATAGCAGAAGCCGGAGGAATCGCGGACTATACGAGTCAACGAGTCGGTAATGGTATCATAGAAGTTTGAACCGGGTACAGCTTGTTGGTAAATCCAGACCGATCCTAGCCGGCCAGGAAAGTACACGGCCGTCTGCTCCCCGGATTGGGTGGGAGATCTGTCACAACTGAAGATCACCAACGCAATTGGCGCAAGAAGCGCCGCAATCAGCATTCGCATGGAATCCTCCGATATTTCTCCATTACGATTTGTGTGCGCGGCACGTATCGTACGTGCCCGCCGTTGGGAGCAGGCAGGATGCCTGGCGCCCACAAAATTGGGTTCGTTTTGTCAATTTTTAGAAGTTTGCTTGCCTCGCCACCTCCAAGAAGTTGGCGCACGAGGACGTACGCCAACCACGAAATAAGATCTCATCCCAACGCAAGCGTTGGGGCACCCGGCAATCCCTATGAGTGATATACATCCCTAAATACGATCAGGAGGCCCCTTTTGTCAAATCCCAAATGGACCAATGTGTCCGATCTGATCGCCATCACTTTCTCCCGCCCCCCTGAAACCGGGCTTGCCGTCGTGCGTACCAATGGTTAACATACATCCACCTTTGCGAGGAACCGATGACCATTGCCGATCTCGAACATTTCCGCAATCTCCTGCTCGAACGGGAACAGAATATCCTTCACTGGGTCGAAGAATCGACCACCACAACCCCCGGCGACCTGAACAAGGCCAGAGAACTGCTGGGCCAGATACGCGAGGCGCTGACCCGGGTCGATGATCATTCGTTCGGTTGTTGCAAGGTCTGTTGCGATCCGGTGGAGACACACCGGCTTGAAGTTCAGCCACTATTGGACGTTTGCGTGGGATGTCTCAGCAAGGAAGAGCAGACCCAGCTTGAGACCGATCTGGTGCTGGCCAACCGGGTATATCGGGCGCTTTTGCCCCAGCGGCAACTGGTCATCGACGGTTTTGATATTCAGGCGATGAGCGCCGAGGCCCGGTATATCGGCGGCGATTACTACGACCTTCTGCCGAACTGTCCGGAGAGCAATCTCCAGCGCCTCGTGGTGGCGGATACGATGGGGAAGGGGCTTCCGGCGGGACTGCTCATGTCCAACATACAGGGAGCGTTTCGACTTCTGGCCGAATCGCATGCCTCGCCGGCCAAGCTGGTGGGGAGTTTGAACCGGTGGCTCTGCAGAAATATCCCGGTCACCAAGTTCGTGTCGCTGGTCTGTCTCGGTATTGAGAACGCCAAGGAGGCATCATCGCGGATTGTCTATGCCAATGCCGGCCATTGCTCGCCGCTGTTGATCCGCACCGGCGGGGAGATGGAACTGCTTGCCCCGACCGGCGCGATAATCGGCGTTCGCGACGATTTTGAATATCTTGAAGTCGAGACCTCAATGCAGAGCGGCGATCTGCTGATTCTGTACACCGACGGTATTGTCGAGGCGATGAACCAGGACCGCGACGAATTCGGCGAGAAGCGGCTGATGGATTTCATCCAGCCGCGCCGCGCGCACGATCTCAAGACGCTCCTGCCCGATCTGATCACGCATGTCAAGGCGTTCGCCCTCACGCCGCAGTTGGCCGATGACTACATAGTCATGGCTCTGCGCAAGCGGTGAGCGTGTTTCAGCGACCATCGGAGACCGGCACCGCGTGGCGCGGCGACGGGCTCCGACTCATGTCTGCCGATGTCCGAATAGTCGATAGTTCGAACGACGAGCAATCGGACTACCGGTGCGGTACAGTCGAAAGACTCTTTTTCCAGGACAGCATGGCCGCGGTCAGTTTGGAAGAGATAGAGGCGAACCGGCTGTCCGGAGCCAGCGCCTTTTCCGCTTCGTTTTTCTTGCCGGAAGTTGCAAGTTCAGCGACCTGTGCGGCGACCTGGTGAAATTGCGTGTGGAGTTCGGTCACCGTCTTGTAGTACTCCGACGATTTGTCTTGCGCCGAAAGCGTCGGCCCATACAGCCATTTGCCAAACGCACACTGATTGTTCGTGCGGATGGTAGCTACCGGCGTGTCCAGCTTGCCGCTTTCGATCGCCTGTTTCAATCGGTTCTTCCACATTCCGTGGGCGCCGACTGCTTTGTCGATTTCCTGTGCGTGGTCCATGGACTTCTCTCCTTCCCGGGACGTGCACCCGAGAGTCATTGGTGTATTTTCTGTGACCAAAAGTGAGCCGAGACGGATATCAGGGAATCCGATCTCGGATGGCCTACGAATATCAATGATCGGCAGATTGAGATACTTTTATCAGTTGCCGGCGATATTTGCCCAAGAATTACTTCCAAACCGCCGCGTCAGATCGGCCGCCAAATCAAACCGTTGCGACTCTAGATTGTTTTGTCGATTGAATACATCCTGTTTGGGATGCTGTATGCCGGTTTTCAGTCGAGGATGATCAGGGTAGCTCGGTCACGCCTTGTTCCGGGTGGAGAACAAAACCGTCCTCCTCCTCAATTTCTACAAGATTGAAAAAGGGACATCGAACACAGTTTTCAATCTTCATGGCAAACAGACCCTGAACCTTGCCGGCGCAGAATGTACCGGCGACCACCCAGCAAATCCGCCCCGCATTCCGACCATGATTGAACCCGGCAAATTCCGCAGATGTGGCGGCCGGACAGACCCCCATTTCGCTGACCTTGTCCCCGCCCGGCTCCCGGCCGCAACGATGATACTCCCAGCAATTCAGCGGTGTGCGCAATCTTCCTCCCTGCGTTGTCTCCCAGAATATCGGAGACAACAATGGAAACTTTAGCGCATCGTCATTCATCGCCGGGGACAGATGTGTGCGCGGCGCGTATTCTACGTGCCCGCCGTTTGGGGGCAGGCAGGATGCCTGCCGTCCACAAGTTCAAGCGCTGTCCGAAGCCGTTCGAGTTTACGGACAACTGGCCGGTGGATAGAGATTAATAAACAGATAATCGATCAGTCGGGACAAGTCGCTAATATCGATCGATCCGGTCCCATCTATGTTCGCCTCTTCGACACAGCAGAGCGGAGTAAAGGAGATGAACAGATAGTCAATGAGCCGGCTCAGGTCGGAGATATCAGAATTGCCACTGGGGTCGCAGTCGACATTTCCGCGAAAACCAATACAGCAACTGGGGCACTCCTGGCCGAAGGCCCCCATGTCGACGCCGCACACATTGTTGGCCGCGAGGCAGGCGGAATTGGCCGCCAGACCGTACGGTTGAGAGGAGGCCTGCCGGCAGAATAAGGGATCAGCCGTTATGTTACACAAAGTATCTGCGCTATATCCCACCCCATCGCCGGATTTGTTACCGAACAAATTATTGTAGTGGTACTGACATCCGGGAAAGTACCCCATCGCATAAATACCCTTTCCAGCGTTGAAGGCGAAGACATTGCGTTCGATGATCGTCGTCGTATCCCACGCTACGGATTGCATCCGCGCCGGTAGATCACCCTGAAGAAACAGACCGTGCCCGCCGTTTTCCACTATGGTATTGCGCGTCACAAACGTCGATTCGACTGCTCTGGTCACGATTGCTCCGCCCAGAAGATTGTGATCAATCCGGCACTCCTCGATTCGGACGCCCACTGACAGGTAAGGGTACATCGGCATCCAGATCCCCCAGCCGTCGTTGGATGAAATCTGAAGTCTGAGAAACTTGACAGTAGACGGCCCCGTGACGGCAATTCCATTAGCGTGATTGCCTGCTATGGTGCAAAAGGAAATGACCGGAGCGGAGCTTCCCTTGATAATTATTGCGCCGCTGTTATCCTGCTGAAGGGGATACCATGCATTCTTTATGGTAAATCCTGTTAAAAGACAAGTACTGTCCTCATTGTTCTGGAATATGAACCCGGTGTGAAGTTCGGTCGAGGTTCCGCCGCAGTCTATGATTGTTTGGTCGGCGCCGCCGAACCCGTAAACCCAGATCTTCTTCCCCTTGAAGTCTATGTCCCGGTTCCCCGGACCGGAATAGGTGCCGGCCAGCACCATGACTGTATCACCGTCGATTGCGGCGTCGATTCCCGCCTGAATCGTGGGTTGATCCGTGGGGACCCAGATGTAGATGCCGCTCACTACCGAAGGGGCGACAAGCATCACGGCCCACATGCAGATTATGAGACGAATGGTCATGACCATGCTCCTTTGAGGATGTTTTATCCAACCCTGAGCTGGTTAGCATGGGGGATATGCTGATTCACCGTCGGGTTTGACAATTAAGACCCGGGTGACCGGAGAGGTAGATAGGCACGGACACCGGCACACCCCGCCATCTGATAAAAGATATGGCTATCGCTGTTCATGTCAAGGCGTATTTCGATCTGAGGAAGCACCAGCCAAGGCATCTTGCGCAGGCGTCGTGGGCATGCCATATTGGTTGCAAACAAGCGACGCCTGATAGCATGACAGTCCAGAACCATTCAGCTTCTCCCAAAACGCCACACCGGACGCCGTTGCACAGGAAGATTCTGTATGGACTGGCGGTTGGTGTGGTCGCCGGGTTAGGATGTAACCTTGCCCTGGGCGGTGACGATCTCCGGCTGGTCTGGGTCATTCGGCAGATCACCGAACCGGTCGGCCAACTCTTCCTGCGCCTGCTATTGATGGTTGTCGTCCCGCTGGTTTTTTCTTCCCTGGTCGTCGGCGTTGCCGGAATCGGCAACCTGCGCACGCTGGGCCGGGTGGGGTTGAAATGTTTCGCCTATACTTTTGTCATTTCGGCGATCTCGGTGGCCATCGGATTGACACTGGCCAACGTCATCAAGCCGGGAAAGCGAATCGCTCCTTCAACCGCCCAGGCGCTTGAGCAACGGTATGGCGGCGAGGCGGCCAAGCGGATCGAAGGCACGAAGAAGCCAAACGATGATTCGGCGTTTCTGCAGGTCATAAAGACGCTGGTGCCATCGAATCCCATCGCGGCCGTCTCCGCCGAGACGCCCAACATGCTCCATTTGATGTTTTTTGCGCTGGTCCTGGGGGTGGCGGCCACCCTGGTTCCCGAAGGGAGTAGCCGGACGTTTGTTCGTCTGATGGATTCGGTTTTTTCGCTTTCGACCAAATTGATAGACATCATCATGCTGGCGGCGCCCTATGCGGTGGCATGCCTGCTTTTCAGCAATCTTGCCCAGTTCGGCATCGATCTTTTGGCGGCGCTGGGTTGGTTTGTCGTTACCGTTTTGCTGGGGCTGTCGCTCCACATGTTCGGGGTCTATTCGCTGTCGGTCTATCTGCTGTCGCGGCTCAATCCCATCGATTTCTTCCGACGCATACGGACGGTCATGATCACCGCCTTTTCGACTTCATCATCGAATGCCACGTTGCCGACCGCTCTGGCGGAAACGGAACGCAACCTGGGCGTGCCGCGCGAGCTTAACACGTTTGTCCTGACCATCGGAGCCACCGCCAATCAGAACGGAACGGCCCTCTATGAAGGGGTCACCGTGATTTTTCTCGCCCAGCTGTCCGGTATTGATCTCTCCATTGGCCAGCAGATCATGATTGCCTACCTGGCGATGCTTGGCAGTATCGGCACCGCCGGCGTACCGTCGGGATCGATCCCGTTTATCATCATCGTTCTGGCGACTATTGGGGTCAATCCGGCGTTGATTGCTATTATTCTCGGCGTTGACCGCCTTCTGGATATGTGCCGGACCACGCTCAACGTGACGGGAGACATCACGGCCGCCACATATATTGCCCGTTCGGAAGGACATCAATTGATTCCGCGATCGCCAAATGGCTGAGTCTGGTGGTTGCTTCGACGCCGACTGCCTCCTATATTATGCGCCCACTCGCCGGCGGTAAGGCCGGACGCGTGAGTTCAGTTTGAGGAACATTAGTTAACTTTAAGAGGTGTTATGACTCCGCAAGCCGCGTACGATGAACTCATAAAGCAGATTAAAGAAATCAGTCTGCTCAGCTCCTGTGGTTCGGTTCTGGGATGGGAAGAACGAACCTACATGCCCCGTCAGGGGGCGGGTCTCAGGTCCGATCAGCTTGGGCTTCTGGCCGGAATGTGTCACGAAAAGTTCACCAGTCCCCGGATCGGCGAACTCCTGGCCGCCGCCGAAGCGAGCGATTTGACGAAGGACCCCACTTCAGTCGCCGCCGTCAATATCCGCGAAACCCGCCATCAGTACAACCGGGCCACCAAATTGCCCAAGGAACTGGTCGAGGAACTGACCAAAACCACCTCGCTGGCGCAAGGGGAGTGGGGAATCGCGCGAAAGAACTCCGATTTCAAACATTTCCTGCCGTGGTTGGAAAAAGTGCTTGGCCTGACCCGCAAAGTGGCCGACGCCTACGGCTGGAAGGGCGAGCCGTATAATGCCCTTCTGGACGGGTACGAACCGGGCGCGACTGTCGATGAAATCGAAAGAGTCTTCGAGCCGCTGAGAGTCGATCTGGTGGAACTGCTCGCCCGTATCCAGAAAGCGCCGAAGAAGCCGGATGTTTCGCTGATCGAACGCGAATACAATGTCGAGCTCCAGCGGGTGTTCGGCGAGATGGTGGCCGCCGCGATCGGATTCGATTTCACCGCCGGCCGTCTCGATATCACCACCCATCCCTTCTGCACCGGCATCGGCCCTGGCGACACCCGGATCACCACCCGGTACAATCCCCGTCGATTCAACGACGCTCTGTTTGGTATCATGCACGAAGCCGGACACGGACTGTATGAAATGGGGATCGACAAGAAGACTCACTTCGGAACGCCGATGGGCGAGGCGGTCTCGCTGGGGATTCACGAGTCCCAGTCCCGGATGTGGGAGAATCAGGTCGGCCGGTCCAAGGAATTCTGGGTCTATTTCCTGCCGCAGGCCCAGCGGATATTCCGCGAATCGCTGGCCGGGGTGTCGGTTGACGCCTTTTACGGCGCGATCAACTATGTGACCCCCTCGTATATCCGGGTCGAGGCCGATGAGTGCACATACAACCTGCACATTCTGCTCCGTTTCGAACTGGAGCGCGCCATGGTTAAGGGCGATCTCAAGCCGACGGATATCCCCGGCGAATGGAACAGCCGGTTCAAGAAGTACTTCGGCATTGATGTTGACAAGGACGCCAACGGGTGTCTTCAGGATGTCCATTGGTCGGCGGGGCTGATCGGGTATTTCCCGACCTACACACTCGGAAACCTCTTTTCGGCGCAGTTTTTCGGCAAGGCCAAGGCCGATATTCCGGGGTTGACCCAGCAGTTCGAGCGAGGCGATTTCAGCAAGCTTCTGGCTTGGCTCCGGACCAATATCCATGAGCACGGCCAGCGATATCGGGCGCGCGACCTGGGGCAGAAAGTCACTGGCCAGCCGCTGTCGCACAAGCCGCTGATCGATTATCTCAAGGGTAAGTACGCCGAAATTTACGGAATTTGATTCCGATCGGTCACGAATGTGCCGTCCGGTCCGCCGTTGCGGGCCGGACGGCCGCACGTGTTGAAGACATGTAGGTCAAGCCGCCTGCGGCTTGACGTCTTTGGAGTAGGGGATTTCTGTAGAATGACAGTGTCAAGCGCCGGGGCGCTTGACCTACAAGAGAAGATGAAATGTCGGCGCACGAGGACGTACGCCGACCACGAAGGCAAGATATATAGGTGAAGCCGCCTGCGGCTTGACGTCTTTGGAGTAGGGGATTTCTGTAGAATGACAGTGTCAAGCGCCGGGGCGCTTGACCTACAAGAGAAGATGAAGAT
>JACRAV010000264.1 GCA_016213305.1 Candidatus Zixiibacteriota bacterium
CGCTGGGTCCCAGCCGCTAAATAATCCGGCAATTTGGTCGATGATTTTCCGGGGAGCAATTATGCCAGCAAATCGACACAAGCAGGTGACCGGCGTATGAGATATCTAACCTGGGATAATGCCTTTTCTACGGGCATCCGAGCCATCGACGACGAGCACCGCCTGCTGGTCCAGATGATCACCCAACTGCAGAGGGCACAGGTGACCGGCACGATCGACGCCGAAATCGCCCGCGTCCTGCGCGCCCTGGTTGACTATGTCGGACAGCACTTCGGTCATGAAGAGGCGATCATGGCGCAGATTGACTTTGCTGAAATCGAGAGTCACAAAGTGTTGCACCAGGAGTTCGCGCAGAAGCTGGTTGCCATTTTAACCAACCTTCGCGAAGGAAAAACGCTCAAGGCCTCCGAGTTATTGGATTTTCTCGCCCATTGGCTGACCGGGCACATCATCCGCGAGGACGGCAAAATCGGGCGGGCGTTTCGCGAGCGACAGAGCAAACTGTCCTCGGTGGCGGAGCGACCATAAGAGCCACCATGCCGTAGGGCACAAGCCCCGCGCTCGTGCCATTGGCTCAGCCCTGCAACGAACAACCACTCATCCTCTGTGCTACGCAGACGTCCCCGTCTGCGTCTCATGCGGACCGGCAGGCCATGTCCAGCTTTTGTTGCAACAACAGACTGACGAAACGTTCGCGTTACACTATCGAGGCCCCTGCGGTTTGGACATCTCCTCTCTGCACTGGTCGCTCCCGTCTTCGCGGGTGACCTTGTTGTGCTCGACAGACATCTTGTCCTCCGGTCTCATTAGAATGTTGCCTGCCGAGCTACGCATCTGATACCCTCGCCAGTTTGGAACAACGAATCGTCATCTGCCCATCTCTCATCGGTAAGTGTGAGAGCAAACAGGGGGTGCGGGTTTCGGGCGGACCCTATTCAAGTAGTTGCGCGGGAGGAAGATAAGTGCGCCGCAAGAAATTCGTTGACAGATTTAACCTTGTTAGCTATTGTCATTGTGTTCGGGTCTCGTATGCATAAGTAAGTGAGGTTATTCGCTATATGACGCGATTATGCACAGCGATTGGCCTTATGACCTTCGCAGTCACGGTTTCGGCCCAGCCGCCAGGCAATACCGCGGTCAGGTTGAGGCAAAACTTGACTGTGACACAGACCAATGCACAGATATTCGATACAGTGTACGTCGACGCGGATCTGTCCGTTGGATTCCAGCTTGAATATGTCAACAGGGATGCTACAAGTTACAACATCTCGAACGCATTTGTCATCTCAAGTCCCGATAGTATTTCATGGTCCTTCTGGCAAGCAAACGGAGGGAATTACAAAATATCGCCGACACCGGGGCCGGGGATCTGGATTGATACCACAGGCTTCTATTCCATCTCGGATTTTGGCGCAGGATTTCAGTTCAATTGCCTGAATTGTGACGGATCCGGAGCCGACACGGTGGTGTTCAATGCGTCGATTGGTGATCCCGGCAAGATTGGGGCTCATCCGCAGGATTCCGGAGTTGTTTTTAAGATTCGCATTTATCTGGAGACGCGCGATGTTCGGACTCTCGACCATCATTGTAAGCAGATATGTATTGATTCAGTTGGTTCAATTCCATCGGGCGGCCAATGGAAATGGACAAGCACCAATTATTCTCCGGCATATTCTACTATTCCAAGTTGGAGCGGAGTGCGCTGTTTCCTTCTCAAAATGCATATGAACGCCGGCACGCTGGCGTCAAGTAATTGCTGTGTAGGTTTTGCCGGCAATGTTGATTGCGACCCGGCGGGTGGCGTGGACATATCCGACCTTACTCGCCTCATTGACTTCGCGTTCATGGAAGGCCCCTCCCTGTGCTGTCCCGCGGCGGCAAATATTGACGGCGACGATTGGGGCGGAGTCGATATATCCGATGTCACACATCTCATCAGCTATCTTTACATTGATTTTATGCAACCTGCCCCTTGCATAGGTCTCCCGAGTAGCTGTTGGTATTGATGTCGAAACGCCAGTGATCTGTCCATCTACCTTTCGAGTAGCATCCACCTCTGGCCTTGACAGCTTGCAGTCCGGGATTCGGAGAGAAAGTCATAATCCCGTAATTGCGGGGAATTTTCCCGTATGTGGCAGACTTCCTTTCTGTCCGTTCGAGAGTGTGCTACGTCGACATTCCCGTCCGCCACTCCTGCACCCCCTATTCCCGAAAAATCGCCGTCTCGGCTTTGCCCCCGTCCATGAAGAATCCACGATACATACCCGGCGTGTTGAACGGCAAAGCGAAATTCCCCCGGCCATCAATCGCAATCAGTCCGCCGGAGCCGCCGATGTCCGCCAGACGATGGTGAATCGCGTGCGCCGCCGCATCGGCCAGTGTCATCCCGCGATACTCGATCATTGCCGAGAGATCATACGAAATAACCCCCCGCATGAAGAATTCGCCGTGGCCGGTGGTGGATACCGCGCACGTCTTGTTGTTGGCATAGGTGCCCGCGCCGACTATCGGCGTATCACCGATCCTGCGATAGCGACAGTTGGTCATCCCGCCCGTTGACGTTGCCGCCGCCAGATTCCCCGATCGATCGAGCGCCACCGCCCCGACCGTCCCGTGCGAAGTCTCATGGTCGGTAGTCGCACTGGCTCTGGTCTCCAAAAGATTTTTCCATCGCCGCTCGGTATAGAAATAATCATCGGGCATGAGCGCGATTCCATTTGCCTGTGCGAACTCCTCGGCCCCCTCCCCGGCCAGAAGGATATGGGGAAGCTGTTCCATCACCAGCCGGGCCAGGACGATCGGGTTCTTGATCTGCCGGACTCCGGCCACAGCGCCGACGGCAAGGGTTCGCCCGTCCATGAGAGCGGCATCCATGCTGTGTTTCCCTTCGTAGGTGAAAACCGCCCCACGGCCGCAATTGAACAGCGGGTTGTCTTCCATAATCGTGACCGCCTTTTGCACGGCATCGAGACTGGTGCCTCCGGCGTTCAGAATTTCGTAACCGGCCGAGAGCGACTCGACCAATCCCTGCCGGAACTCCGCCTCCAGCTCGGCCGTCAATTTCTCTCTGAGGATTGTCCCCGCCCCGCCGTGAATCACGATTCCAAAATCAGGCATGTTGACGCGCTTTCATTATATCCGGGTTGCTTCCTTATCGCGGCAATTTATGGTCGGCAGGGGATACTCGCAACACCCCTTTCGTCGTAGGTCACCCCGCGTCTTCGCGGGTGACATTCCTATCCTCGATGTCACAAGAAAGCCCACCGCTTAGCGGTGGGCTACGGGTTCCGTGCGTGGTGGACGTCCCCGTCCGCCGCGTCCCGCCCCACAGGCCGAAATCCCCTGCCCCAAATGAGTCGAGCACAGCGAGGTTTCGACATCTTCCTGTCACACCGGCGAACGCCGGTGTCAGTCACCTTGAGCTTGTCGAAAGGTGACATTAATCGTGCGGTCTGGCGTCCCCGTCCGCCCGCTGATCTGTTCTGAAAGGGGCTTGACAACAGCCGGTGATTGGATATATAAGTCCACCATAGCCCACACTGTACAAAGTGGCTTGGGCACAACGCCAAGGAGGTTCACATGATCTGTGGTGTATCTGCGCGAACAAGACAGAGTGCGATGCTTGCGACGGTCTTCGCACTGTCATTGATTGCCTTAGGTGTACTCTGGATGACCGGCGTCGACCCGGTACTGGCCCATTGCGACACGATGGCCGGACCGGTGATCGCCGACGCTCAGAAGGCGCTCGCCGCAAAAGATGTCACACCCGTCTTGAAATGGGTAAAGCTCGAAGACGAACCCGTAATCAAAGAGACTTTCCGGAAGACGCTCGCCGCCCGAACCGGATCAAAGGAAGCCGGCGAGGTCGCCGATGCCCACTTCTTTGAAACGCTGGTGCGAATCCACCGGGCCGGTGAAGGCGAACCGTTCACTGGTATCAAACCGGCAACGGCCGTCGATCCCGGACTTGAGATGGCCGATCAGGCGCTTGAAAAAGGAGATGCCGACGAGGTCTCGACCGAACTCTCCAATGGAATGGCCGAGAAAATCCACCACTTGTACACCAGGGCGCTTGAGACCCAGCGGCACAAAGACGAATCCGTTGAGGCAGGCCGGGCGTTCGTGAAAGCGTATGTAGCGTATATCCACTTCGTCGAGCGAGTTCATGCGATGGTCGCGGAAACCGGCGACGCCCACGGCACCGAACCCGAAGTCCACGGACATTGAGCTTCCGCATGGACGGCGGCTCTCGGTCCGTAGAGGCATCTATCAAAATCATTGCGAAGAGGTCGGCGAGAGCCGAACGACGTCGCAATCTCGCTTCCCTTTCGTCGTGTCGAGCGTAGTCGAAACACGACATCGGCAAATGATGCGTCTTCTCTTTCCGTGCGTGGCGGACGTTCTCGTCCGCCGCGTCCCGTCTTGCAGGTCGTATTCCCCTGCCCCGAAAGGGCCCAGCACAGCAAGAGGTTTCGACATCTTCCTGTCACACCGGCGAAGGCCGGCGCCGGTCACCTTGAGCTTGTCGAAAGGTGACATTGGTCGTGCGGTCGGGCGTCCCCACCCGACCGCCTCCTTTTCCCGTGCCAGGCGGACATCCCCGTCCGCCTTCCCTCTTGACACCATCCGACCCTATCGTAGATTACCGTTGTCCACTAACACAGGCACGGAGGAATAACCATGGCCGACGCCCGACAAGCGATCTTCGACGACCTCAAAAAGCTCCTCAAGAAATACGCCCCCCCCATGACCGCCGTATCGGATTTCGGGGGACGGTACGAACTGGTCTCAAAGAAGGCGGTGGTGATCGCCGGCCGTCAGCGGCCCGAAGTTTATTTCGCGGCGGCGATTATCCAGGGCGCCTATGTGGGTTTCTACCTCATGTCGATTTACGCCGATCCAGCCCTTACCAAGAAGATGCCCGCCGACCTGATGAAAACGCTCAAGGGAAAATCCTGCTTTCACATCAAAACGCTCGACGCCCCTCTCAGAAAACAGATCGCCGAAGCGCTCAAGCTCAGCTTTGAGTATTACAAGAAGCAGGGGTGGGTGTAGGTCACTCGCATCTTCGCGGGTGACATCTTCATCAGCGAGCGCAAAAGAAAGCCCACCGCATAGCGGTGGGCGACAATCATTTCAGAGCCGTCAAGCCGGGAGGTATGACGGCACGAGTGTGCGAAATCACGCCTTCGCCGCCACCGAGCGATTCGCCTTGCAGAACGATTCCATCAGTCCGGCCAGCTTGTCGGCCCCGTCGATCGTCATCGCGTTGTACAACGACACCCGTACCCCGCCGACCGAACGGTGCCCCTTCAAGCCGACCATCCCCGCCGCTTTCGCCTCGGCCAGGAACTTCTTTTCGAGGTCCTCGCTCGGCAGACGGAAACAGAGGTTCATCCACGACCGCGAGTCGGTATTGACCGTCCCCTTGTAGAAATCCGAGTACAGGTCAACCATCTGGTAGATCCGCTCCTTCTTGGCCAGATTGACCTTCTCAATCGCCGCCAGTCCGCCCTGTTTCTTGATCCACTCCAGGACCAGCCGCACGACATACACGGCAAACACCGGCGGCGTATTGTACAGCGAGTTCTCCTTGGCGTGCGTGCGGTAGTCGAGCATGGTCGGATTCCCGTCCTTGCACTTGGCCAGCATTTCGTCGCGGATGATGATCATGGTCACGCCCGCCGGGCCGATATTCTTTTGCGCGCCGGCATAGATCATCGAGAACTTGTTAAAATCGCGGCGGCGGGAGCAGAAATCCGACGACATGTCGCAGACATGCGGCACCTGGCCGGTGTCGGGGAACTGGTCCCATTGCGTGCCGTAGATGGTGTTGTTCGAGGTGGTGTGGAAATAAACGGCGTCAGCGGGAATCTTGATATCGGCCACTTTCGGAATCCACTTGTAGCTGTCTTCCTTGGAGGAGGCGACCAC
>JACRAV010000262.1 GCA_016213305.1 Candidatus Zixiibacteriota bacterium
ACAGGTGAACACCCTGCGACCATTTGGCGTCTGCCGATTTTTACAGTATCACTCTCTGAAGGGGGCTTCGAGAAGGTCTATCAGGGGACAACTTTCGTGCATCTGTTCGAACTGGAGCTTTCCCGCCGCACTACCGAGGTTTCGCTTCGATTGACGGCCGGGTCGGCCGACCTCGTCCGCTCCGTAATCAACAAAGCGACAACAACTTCCGGCAAACACTGACCACCACAAACCCTTTGTCTTTTTGGCCTGCCAATCGTATGTTTCGGTGTGTACTCCGAAATAGTTGAAAGCCTTTCCCGCTCCAAATGGTGCGTGATGCTGACCGGCGCCGGCATATCGGCGGAATCGGGTGTGCCGACGTTTCGCAGTGCCGATGGTCTCTGGAACAAGTTCAAGCCGGAGGAACTCGCCAGCATGGCGGCATTCGTAGCCAACCCCAAAATGGTGTGGGAATGGTACAACTGGCGGCGGGAACTAATCGCCAATGTCAAACCGAATGCCGGGCATTTCGCTATCGCAGAATTATCAGCCCTCCTCCCCCGTTTTACTTTGGTCACGCAAAATGTCGACGGACTCCACGCCCTTGCCGGATCCCGCAATATCGTCGAACTGCACGGCAATATAGGCCGAAGCAAATGTTCCGACTGCGGACTTCTGGTGCCGGAGGATTGTCATATCGATCCCTCGGCGATTCCCGCCTGCCGGGGGTGCGGCGGGAAGATTCGTCCCGATGTCGTATGGTTCGGCGAAATGCTGGATCCCAACATCATTGACGCCGCGTTTCGAGAGGCCGAGCGGTGTGACCTGTTTTTGTCGGTAGGGACTTCGGCCCTGGTCCATCCTGCCGCCACCCTCCCTGTCGTCGCGAAACGGCACGGCGCAACCCTCATTGAAGTCAACCTCGAACCAACCCCATTGAGCGCGATGGCTGACATCTCGGTTCAGGGGAAGTCCGGCGACGTCCTTCCGGTCGTGGTAGAGGCATTGAAAAGACGCCATCGTCTCAGCCCAAGCGGTGAACCGCGGTAGAGGTAATGCGTACAATAACTGACCCCATGACAGTCATCAAACCGCCAGCAAGACACCCCCGCAGAGCGCTCATCGGCCTTGCGCTTGTCGTCGGGATGCTTCTTTTCACCGGCTGTGTCTATTTCAATACGTTTTACAATGCCAAGAGGGCCTTCGGTAGCGCCGAAAAAAGCCGCAAAAACGCCGGTGTACGCGCCCGCGGAGCGGGCAACGCCGACTACAAGAAAGCCATCGAAAAGGCGCTCAAAGTTGTCGATAACTACCCCAAATCGAAATACTACGACGACGCCCTCTTTGTCCTCAGCGTATCCTATTATCACACTGAACAATTTTCGAAAGCCGACCGGCGATTCACGGAGCTGCTGACAAATTATCCGGAGTCAAAATACATTAACGAGTCTCAGCTCTATCTGGCAAAATCCAAACTTGCTCAGAAAGAGTATGGCGAGGCGATGCAACAATTTGAGATGGTCTTCTCAGGGAACTATGACCGCGACGTCAAGGCCGAGGCCGCTCTTGCCATAGGGGAACACCGCTTTTCCGAAAAAGACTACGCCGGATGCCGCCAGTATTTTCAGGCGGTGCGGGACTCACTCGGCAACGATGATCAGAAGAAGTCGGCGCAATTGTTTCTGGCCGACAGTTACTTTGAAGCTCTCGCCTATCGCGACGGCCTGTCGGGCTACTTGCAGGCTCTTGAAATGAAGCCCAACAAGGACGAAAAGTATCACATACTTGTGAAAGCCGCCCAGTGCGCGTATCGCATTCAAAAGATATCCGACGGCATCGACTATCTCAATCAACTCCTCGTCGATCAGCTCTATTTCGATTCCACGGGCGTCCTGAAGCTGGTTCTTGCCCAGGGGCATTTGTACGACGAGGAGACCGATATGGCAATGCGTACCTATGTCGATATTGCCGAGCACGAAAAAAACACGCGGATTACATCAGAAGCATATTACAACCTCGGCCTTATCTACCAGTATCAGCTCGACAGTCTCTCGCAGGCAAAGGAATTCTACGACAAGTGCCTGGCGGGAAATCCTGTCGCCGCTGTACGGGCATCGGCACTTGAAAAGTCTTCGAGTATCGGCAAACTAAAGGAGTTTGCGCGTCAGATAAAAATCGATTCGACGACGACGGCCGAGGCAATTGATCGCGCCGCCGAAACGCAATATCAGTTGGCCGAACTCTACTGGTTCAATCTCAATAAGCCGGATACGGCAATCATCGAGATGCAGTATATCATCGACTCCTTTCCGACGTCGCTAAAGGTTCCGCAGGCCATGATCGCCCTGTCGGCGATGGTGCGTGATTACAAAGCCGACACCGCCGCGGCCGATTCTATCCTCAGGGAAGTTATGGCCAGATATCCCGGAACGGACATAACTCCAGTCGTCCTTGAAGAACTCGGACTCAGGGGAACCGACGCCGACAGCGGATACGTCCAGTGGTATCTCGGCAAAGCGGAAGACTTTCTGGTTGATGACACGAACCTTGACTCCGCACGATACTATTACACCCTTATTACGGAAAAGTATCCGGAATCGGAGATCGCCGACCAGGCTCGCTTTGTCTTGCTGTGGATGACAGAGGAATTCGATCCGCCCGGTGATTCCTCGCTCATACTGGCGTATCAGCAATTCGTCGACTCATTTCCGGGAACGCCGTGGACGGCGCTCGCCAAAAAGAAAGCGCAATATACGCCCGCCCGAAAGGGCAAGGGAGCATCGGGAGAAATCGCGGGAGATGAATCTGAATCTGACTCGACGGCGCCGGCGTATGACTCAACGAGAATATACTCCGTGCCCGATAGCGAATTGGACTCGGCGCTGGCCGATACGACCAAAAAGTATGTCGATCCCAGCGTCGTGGCGCAAATTGGCCCGGACGGCGACACACTCATGACTCTTTCTTCGAACATTAAACCGACAGCCCAGCCGATACAGTTCGTCTATCCGACCGAGGCGTATGTAACGGAATGGGAAGGGGTTCTTTATTTCCAGGTACAGCTTGATTTTTCCGGACGAGTTGTCGATGTTGTGCAAAAAACATTTGCCAGCATTGAAGAAATTAACAAGCGAGCGTTGGAATGCGTGGCTTCAATGAGCTTTGACAGATCGAAATTCCCTTCCAGCTACACCAAGGACTGGTGGGTGTACAAGTTTCAGGTGACTCTCCCGAGCAATCTCCGATGATACGAATTGTCAGTGAAGACGTCACACTCATATCCAAGCGGGACCTGCACAATAACTATTACTCTATAGAGCTGGCTCCATTCAGCCGCGCGAAAGACTGCC